>JALQUJ010000181.1 GCA_023263825.1 Porticoccus sp. | reverse complement strand
GATAGGACCCTGATTGCACCTCAATCATTTCAAGGGGAATAGTACCGGGGTTTTCCAATCGATGGGTTTCTCCAATTGGAATATAGGTAGATTCATTCTCAGAGAGAATAAATTCTTTTCCGCCTTTGGTTACGACTGCTGTTCCACTTACAACAATCCAGTGCTCAGCACGGTGATGATGCATTTGAAAGGATAGTTTATCCCCAGGTTTTACAACTATTCGCTTAACCTGGAATCGCTCACCGGAATCAATGCCATCGTAAGAACCCCATGGACGATAGACTTTTCTATGCAAGCTAGCCTCTGACCTTCCCTGCTTTTTTAATTGGGCAACAATGGCTTTTACATCCTGCACCCGATTTTTATCGGCAACCATAATGGCATCATCACTTTCCACAATCACCACGCCCTCCAGACCTATCGTAGCAACCAATTTATGATTACTTTGAATAAAGCAGTCTGTACTATCCAGCGTTAGTACATCACCTTTTGTAGCGTTACCATTAACATCTTTCTCAGACACTTGCCAAAGTGCCGACCAAGAGCCTACATCACTCCATCCACAATCCATTGGCACCACAACCGCACTTTCTGTCTTTTCCATCACGGCATAATCAATGGAATCTTCCGGGCAAGTTATAAAAGTGTCAGTATCTGGGCGGATAAAATCAACATCAACAGAGGCCTTTGCCATTGATTGCTTGCAAACCTCTAAAATATCAGGTCGCTGAGCTTCCAGCTCGGACAAAAACTGGCTCGCCTTAAACATAAACATGCCACTATTCCAAAGGTACTGACCACTAGAGAGATAAGCTTCAGCCGTCTTCAAATCTGGCTTTTCCACAAATTCATCGACCTTCATGGCAACGCTGGAATCTAGGCTATCTCCTGTTCTAATATAGCCATAACCCGTTTCTGGGGCCTGAGGCACGATACCAAATGTCACCGATTTACCCTATTGAGCAAACGGCAAAGCACTACTAACAGCTATCTCAAGTGCCTGATTGTTCCTTATCACATGGTCTGCAGCTAGAACCAATAATACAGGCTCACCTTCTGAGCTATCGTTTTCTAAAACCGCTTTCACTGCCTGCAAAGCAGCCAGCGCAACAGCTGGGGCTGTATTTCTTACCTCAGGTTCTAATAGAATATGGTTAAACTGAAAGCCACCTTGGCGCAATTGTTCTGCCACTGTAAAGCGATGATCTTCCCCACAGATAAACAATGGAGGCTGATGCTCTATACCAGACAAGCGTTCACAGGTTTCTTGCAACATTGTTCTCTTGCCACAAGGGAAAAGAACTGTTTTGGGTATAGTTGACGAGATAACGGCCACAGCCGTGTGCCTGAACCGCCTGCCATGATTACGGGTATTACAGTTGATTCTGATGTAGATGCTGCCATTTATCTATTGTTCCTAATATCTCTTATCTCCAGCTTGAAAAGCGACTAAAACATAAAGACCTATCTAACTCAAAAGATAATTTTTTAGTTAAACGGTTGGCATAAATATTAAAACATATGTCACTTTCAAGGAAATACACCTAAAGCTTCAATTGATCACACTACCTCATGACTGTAGAATCTATAAACTGTAAAAATTACTCAAGAAAGTTGCTACAGATAGCTATGCAGGACGCTACTTCAGCTAAAGGGACCCTAAATGCTAAAAGCCTTGTTTGAATCAAAGCGGTCTACAAAACGTACCATCTCCCTACTTTATGATGCCTTCGCCATTACTATGGCTGTTTATTGTGCAATTTGCCTAAGATTAGGTACGTTTACCTTTGAAATCACCAGCAAGGAGCTCACAAGCCTAACCATAACTATTATCGTCTCTGTAGTAGTTTTTATTAAATTAGGGCTTTACCGAGCAATCCTACGTTATATGACACTACCTGCC
>JALQUJ010000173.1 GCA_023263825.1 Porticoccus sp. | reverse complement strand
CGATGAGGACACACGAGAGCTGACGTTTGAATACAATAGCGCAAACCTCGACCAAGAGGTGCCGTATGTTCTGCGCCTAGAAGACCAACGCTACGCAGCAGGAGTCGCAAATGAATACGAAGACCGAGTTATTGCGCAAGGGCCTGTTGATGGTAAAACAATGCAAGTCTTGCAACTTTTGTGACGGCTCTGACAGATAATGTTGCACCAGTAATGCCGTCAATATGCTGATCCAATTTAAGCTCAGGGGTTATTTTGACATTCTGATATTGAGCCGTAAATGCGGGATAACGAACTTCCCAGCCACGGCTTTCCCTAAAGGCTAAGATTTTTACCTGTTCTATATGGCTGCTATCATTGTCTCCATTGACAATGATACCAATGGTAATGGGCAATTCTTTGCCAATTTCTTCCATAATCCAGGCCGTTTTTTCACCACTTTGCCAATATCTGACCCTTATTCCCCGTACACGGTGGCCGAGAACTTCGCTGGCAGTCTCTTTTAGCTCGGGTGTGAGCCATAGTGACTTTTGTTCGGGAGGCAGTGACGGGGACTGAGAGGTGTCTGGGGATTTCGATGAAGGTTGCAGGTGCTTGGCAATAAAGTCAGCTCCAGTTTGATACACACCTTTGCTATGAGCAATGTTGGAAGCCGTAAGTGTTAGTGAAAATAGTATAAAAAGGAGAACCATATAAATGACCCTCCTTTTGGCAGTGCTAAAAACAGAAGCACTGGAAATAAATGGCTTTATTTCATTAGCTATAGACATTTTGGAAATTAAAAGCTCCAGCCAACACCTAGATTAAAGCCGCTAAATTCTTCAGAATCACCTTCATTATTGTCATGTCGGTATTCGGCTTTCATTACAACATTTTCGTGTAGCCAGTAGTTAAAGCCAATATCATATTGTTGTTTTTCACCGTCAGCGCTGCTTTCACCCGCTTGGTTATCCCATTCGCTGAAGCGGACAAACAAGCCAAGTTTTTCATTCAAGCGGTATGAGGGCTCAATGTAAAAGCCTTCTTGCTCATCAGCACCGGCTTTTACATTTTCAATTACATCATCAATATCCCAGTGGGCGTAAAGAGCACGAAGACCAAATGGGCCTTTGTTATAAATTGCATGCATTTCTATCAGGTTGGCATCGGCTTCATCTTCACCCATAAAGGATTCACCTTGCCAAACATTGGTTTGGTGTTGGAGGGTTGTTGCTAGTTCCAGACCGGGGATACCGGTGTATTTGATACGTGCTGTGTAAGCTAAATCATCACCTTCTGCTTCACTGACTTTTTGGCGACCATCGCGTATTTTAGCTTTACCTTTGCTTGGATCTATAAATAATCCAGAGTGGACACCCGCATCATAGCTAAAGCCCTCAGCAATTTCACCGCTGAACATAGCACCGCCTTCCAACCAGGTAGAAGGAATAATGTTTTCCTCAACAGGGTTGCGTTCTACACCATAAAAGGTTTCAGGTTCGTGAGTTTCATTAAGAATACCAACAGGTGTTAGAAAGACACCGGCTTTTGCTCGGTGATTTTCAGTATAATCCCATTCGATATAGGCTTGCTCAATTTCAACTTCACCATTTTTACCTTCGCCAGCTACGTTGTGTTCAACTTCTAATTCAGAGAAGAATCTCAAATCATCGGTAAATTGATGGCCAAAGAATAGAACGAAACGGTGTAGGTCAAATTCTTCCTTGGATGAACTGGAGTTGTCAGAGGTTAGATTGTTGTAGTGCATCTCGCCATATCCACCGATAGTCGTTTTGTTTGCCCACTCTGCAAGTTTGGCAACAGGGCCTGCTGTAACTTCTTCTACAGCAGCAAAGGTCGCTTCAGTTTTGACCTCTGTTTCCGCAACTCTTTTTTCTGTAGATTCAAGTTGGGTTTTAAGTTGAGAAATTTCAGCCTGTTGTTTTTGAATTAGTTCCCACATCTCTTCGAGATTGGGTGCAGCTTGAGTAGTGCCCATCACACTGATGCCAATGGCTGCCGTTAGTAGTTTTTTGTACATTTTGCGCTATTCTCTAAGTGATCATTAATCGTTTTTTAGTGGGGTTGGCCCTTTATTTTGGGGGACTATATAGCGTTGTAAACGCAAATGCAAACCATTCTCATTTGTATTTGCGTCAATGCCTGATTCAGATCATTTGCAAAATAGCTTTTAAGGGCTGTTAAGAGGTTATTTTTAATAAATGGTTTAGTTGGGGCATGAATAGCGTTAGAATAGTTGACTGTTATAGTCGACTATTATTTCCTTTTTATTATAGAGGTATGAATTAATGGACATTATGGAAACCATTAGAGAGCAGGTGGAAGGCAATCCTATTATCCTTTATATGAAGGGATCACCAAATCAGCCACAGTGCGGTTTTTCTGCTCGGACAATTGAAGCGCTAACATCTTGTGGAGAGCGTTTTGCTTATGTGGATGTGCTTTCCAATCCTGAGATTCGTGCAAATCTTCCTATTTACGCAAACTGGCCAACGTTTCCACAGCTATGGATTAATGGCGAGTTAATTGGTGGATGCGATATTGTGGTTGAAATGCACGAAAAGGGTGAGCTTTCGACTTTAGTGAAGGAAGCGGCGCAAGCTTCTGAGTCATAGTTCGTAGATTGTTTATCTATGTTGGCATTGGTAGTTGTCGCTTATTAGTATTATAGGAAATTACAATGAGACAGCCTGTCCTCATTGTGTAACATTAGATTAACGATTTTATGTTGGGGTGTATGTTATACCCTGTATGAATTTTCATAGATTTTGATTGCTACAAAATTGTTTTCAAACTGACAAATTAAGGAGTTACATTATGGGAGTATTAGTAGGTAAGCCGGCCCCGGATTTTACTTCTGGTGCAGTGCTAGGTAATGGCGATATTGTTGATGCGTTTAACCTGTCAGCGGAAATTAAGGGTAAAAAGGCTGTTGTTTTCTTTTATCCACTAGACTTTACCTTTGTTTGCCCTTCAGAGCTGATTGCATTTGATCACCGTATTGACGACTTTAAAAAGCGTGGTGTTGAAGTGATTGGTGTTTCTATTGATTCTGTTTTTACCCACAATGCATGGCGTAATACAGCAGTTAATGATGGCGGTATTGGGCCAGTGAGATATCCATTGGTTGCCGATATGAAGCATGAAATTTGCCAGGCATATGATGTTGAATTCGATGCAGCAGGTGTTGCTTTCCGTGGTTCATTCCTCATTGATGAAGAAGGCACTGTTCGTCACCAGGTAGTTAATGACCTGCCTCTAGGTCGAAACATTGATGAAATGTTACGCATGATTGATGCTTTGAGTTTCCACCAAGAGCACGGTGAAGTTTGCCCTGCTGGTTGGACTGAGGGTGATAAGGGTATGGATGCTTCTCCTGATGGTGTGGCGTCTTATCTAGCAGAAAATGCTGATTCCCTATAATTCATCCACTGTAATGGTGGGGTAGTAGTTTTTTCTGGTGCTCGCTTTCTTGAAAGTGGGCCATGAAAAAAAAGCATTTTCAAAGTAATATAAAAACCGCATAAGATTACCTTATGCGGTTTTTTTTGCGGCAATTTTAAGCCGGTTAATATTATTGATTCGTCGGAGGTATTTTGGATACAGAGCGTTTGATTGAGCTGGAAACAAAATTAGCCTATCAAGAAGACACCATTCAGCAGCTTAATGATGTTGTTTGTCGTCAGCAGGGTCAAATAGATATTCTTTTGGAAAAATGTGACTTATTGATATCCAAAACGAAAGAATTGGCTGACAAATTTCCCGACGACTTTGATGATAATGAAAGGCCGCCGCACTATTAATAATGGGATGCTGATGATTAGTTTGCCTGTAAAGAAATAAAACTATTCAAATGCAGCATTGCCAAAAATAAAAACACGGCTTGTTAAAGAACATAGCCGTGTTTTTTGAGGTTTGATTAACGCTTTATTTTTGTTCTGTTTTAGCTTGAATATCGGCACCCATCATTGCGGTAGTATTTAGGATGCCTCTTCCTGAAACAGAGGGGATTAAGATATGTGCTGGTTTTTCAAGGCCGTTTAAGAATGGCCCGACAAGGCGCGCATTACTAAGTGAGCGTATGAGACCAAGGGCAATACTTCCGGCGTCCATGTTGGGCATAATCAGCACATTGGCACGACCACTAAGATTGGCATTTTGGTATATGCTTTCCCTTAATGTTTCATTAAGGGCAGACATGGCATGCATTTCTCCATCAATTTGCACATCTGAAAACTCGTTGCGGAGTCGTTCAGCAGCACGTTTCATCTTATGTGCAGATTCGTCGTCATAGGTGCCAAAATTTGAATGTGAAAGCAGGGCGACCCTTGGGTTGATACCGAGATGTTTTACAAAGTTAATAGCATCTTTTGTAATACCTACTACCTGTTCTTCCGTTGGATCGACATTAACAAAAGGGTCAGCCAGGAAAAGTGGACCATCTTCCGTTAATAAGATACACATAGAGGAGGTGTGGCTGTCTTCAGAGCGGGGTGGAATAATACTTTCAATGCTGCTGAGGTGCCTGTCATAGCGGCCAGATTTACCGCAAATGAGTCCATCTGCGTCACCGAGGGCAACCATGATGGCAGCAATCACAGTGTTGTTGGTATGTACGGTGTTTCTTGCGGACTCTACGGAAATACCAGAACGGCCTACGCGATCATGGTAAAACTTCCAGTAGTTCTCACGGTAGTCACCGTCTTCCGGATTAAATATTTCCAGGTCAACGCCTGGGCGAATACGCAATTGCATTAGCTCAATTTTGCGTTTGATCACAGTGGGGCGGCCAACCAATATAGGCTTGGCTATTTTTTCATCGATAATGCCTTGCATGGAGCGAAGGACATCGTCGTTTTCACCTTCTGCATAGGCAATGCGAGGTGGGTTTTTGCGCGCTTGTTCAATCATGGGTTGCATGAATAGGCGGCTGCCACTCATATAGCTATGGAGTTTGGTGCGGTAAGCATCTAAGTCTTCAATGGGGCGAGTTGCAACACCGCTTTCCATCGCCGCTTTAACAACGGCTAGGGGGACTTCTTCAATCAGTCTTGGGTCAAATGGTTTGGGAATCAGGTAATCGGGCCCAAACTTGAGTTCTTCGTCTGCGTAGGCTTCTGCAACAACTTGTGATGCTTCACGATGAGCCAAATCAGCAATGGCTTTTACACAAGCTTGCTTCATTTCATCGTTAATGGTGGTGGCGCCACAATCCAGTGCCCCACGGAAAATAAAGGGGAAGCAGAGTACATTGTTAACTTGGTTTGGGTAGTCTGAACGTCCGGTGGCCAGAATTGCATCAGGTCTGGCAGCTTTTGCCAGCTCTGGCATGATTTCTGGAGTTGGATTGGACATGGCCAAAATCAACGGATTGACCGCCATTTTTTTAACCATTTCAGCTTTAAGGATACCTGGCCCAGATAGCCCAAGGAATAGGTCTGCATCAACGATGGCATCATCAAGTGTACGATCTGTTGTTTCTACTGCATAGGCTTCCTTCCAAGGATTCATGCCCGCTTCTCTGCCTTTATGGATCACGCCGTTGCGGTCCAGCATACGGACATTTTTTCTTTGTAGTCCCATGCTGATTAATAGGTCAACACAGGCGATACTGGCGGCACCGGCACCGGTAACTACCAGTTTTATGTCCTCAATATTTTTTTCTACAATTCGTAAGCCGTTATAAACTGCTGCGGCAGAAACAATCGCAGTACCGTGTTGGTCATCATGAAAGACCGGGATATTCATTCTCTCGCGCAGTTCTTTCTCTACCAAAAAACACTCGGGCGCTTTAATGTCTTCGAGATTGATGCCGCCGAAAGTGGGTTCTAGGGAGGCAATAATATCCACGAGCTTGTCGACATCAGTTTCATCCAATTCAATATCGAAAACATCGATGTTGGCAAATTTTTTAAAGAGTACTGCCTTGCCTTCCATCACAGGTTTAGATGCCAGGGGGCCAATGTCTCCCAGGCCTAAAACTGCGGTACCATTTGAAACCACGCCGACCAAATTGCCCCGAGCGGTGACCTGTGCAACATCGGTGGGGTTTTTAACGATGGCGCCACAGGCATAGGCTACGCCTGGAGAATAAGCCTGGGATAAATCACGCTTATTGGCCAGTGGTTTTGTGGGGCGTATTTCCAGTTTTCCTGGTACAGGATCTGTGTGATATCGAAGGGAGCTTTCTTTAAATGAGTCAACCATTATTGCTTCTCATAGCTTGCTTGTTCTGGGATTGTTTGGAGCCCATATAACCTTTTATAGCGGTGCCCCAGGCTGGGCGGCTATTCTAACGCGACCTGTCATAGGATTGCCATGCAAATTATAGGGGTGGTAATTTTGTAGTTTATCTACATATTGTAGATTTATCAATATAAATGTTTTAAGAGATTTCAGAGTTATATTTAATATTTTAGGTTATATTATATATTTAATTATATGTTTTATTTAGTTTTAATTTTTAATTATCTTTTGTTTTTGAAAAATAGTTTTATTACAAAAAGTATCAAATTGAGCCTGTATAGCATGCACTTGTTTGGGGCGAGTTGGGTATGATTTCAGTTTTTCTTCTTGAAAAAATGGTCATATTCTAGCCAGGTTAAGGGAGGTTTATAGGATATGCAAAAGGTCATTATTATTGGGTCTGGACATGCGGCTGCACAATTGGCACCTAGTTTACGAAAGCAGGGGTGGAAGGGTGAGATTTTGATTATTGGTGATGAAGCCTATATTCCCTATCAACGGCCTCCACTTTCCAAGGAGTTTATGGTCGGAAAAAAAACGGATGATGAAATCTTGATTCGTCCTTTGTCAGCCTATGGTCAGCACGATATAAGTTTCAAGCTGAATGAAACAGTTGTAAAGCTTAACCCTTTAGAAAATACATTAACCCTGAGTACTGGAGAAAGCATTGGCTATGATCGGTTGGCTTTGTGCACTGGCGCTCGGACAAGAAAAATTCCAATTCCCGGAAGTGAGCTGGAAGGTGTTTTTTACCTGAGAACTATTGATGATGTAAAAGGTATAAAGCATACGTTAGATGCAGGTATTAAAGGCCGCGCTAAAAAAAGTGTTAACACTGGCGATAGTGCAAATGTCGTTATTGTTGGTGGCGGCTATATTGGATTGGAAACAGCTGCTGCCCTGAGAAAGATAGGCGTTCATGTGACAATACTGGAAATGCAAGATAGGGTGCTTGCCCGAGTCACTGCTCCAGAGGTATCTGAGTTTTACCAGCGTGTTCATGCTGAGGAGGGAGTGCAGATACACATTGATTCAATAGTGAGTCATATTGAAGGAGAAGGGCAGGTGTCTGTTGTGCATTGCAAAAGTGGTGAGAGATTTGATGCAGATTTGGTGATTATTGGTGTAGGTGTAGTGCCGAATGTAGAACTAGCCGAAGAAGCTGGCTTGCTTGTAGATAATGGCATTGTTGTTGATGAGTTTGGGCAAACGTCTGTCAGTAATATTTTTGCGGCTGGAGACTGTACCAGTCATCCCAATGCATTGCTTGCCGATTCCTTAACAAATGGAAGATTACGTTTGGAATCTGTGCCTAATGCAATGGAACAGGCGAAAACAGTTGCTGCGAGTATTTGTGGTCAATCCCTACCTTACGCCAGCTATCCCTGGTTTTGGTCAGATCAATATGATCTGAAATTGCAGATTGCGGGTTTAAGCCAAGGTTTTGATCAAGTTGTTATTCGTGGGGATCACAAAAATAGCAGGAGCTTTGTCGCCTGGTACCTGAAGCAGGGTAAACTGTTAGCTGCTGATTGTGTGAATCGGCCCAAAGAGTTTTTAGTGGCAAAAAAATTATTGAGTCGTGGAGATATAGTAGACCCGGATAAGTTGGTTGACGAATCCATTGACCCCAAAACCTTTCTTCAGTGAAAATTGCGCCTTAAACAAATTTTAGACGATATAAATATAGAGGTTATAAATAATGCCAGTTATTCATTATATTCAAGCAGATGGTGCTGAATACGAAGCTGATGTAGCTGTCGGAAGTACCGTGATGCAAGGAGCTGTAGACAATATGATTGATGGTATTTTGGCAGAGTGTGGTGGTTCTTGCAGTTGTGCGACCTGTCACTGTTATGTAGACGAAGCTTGGTTTGGCAAGGTAGGTGAAGCGGGTGCTACAGAGAAGACCATGATTGAAATGGCTATGGATCCACAGCCTACAAGCCGTCTAAGTTGTCAAATTAAGGTGACAGAAGAACTGGATGGTTTGGTTGTTAGGTTGCCTGAATCGCAGTATTAGTAATTGGGGGGTAAAAGTTTTGAGTGTACAGAGCTTGTGGCTCTATTTAATTGAGCTAGCCTTGCTTATGACTACAGCCCTTTAAACCACCCCTGAAAAAAGTGCCCAATGACGGGTGTTTCATTTTGTTTGCCACTAATGGCGCCAATTAAACTCATAAGCCATACCACGAGAACAATTACACCCCAAACCATGGCTAGAGTACCGCTGATCATAGTAAGAACAAGGTTGCCCAATAAAGCTGCGATCATTATTCCCAAGTATTGCCTGATGTAATAGGAAGCAAATTCTTCCCTGTTATTCATATTGAGAATCAATGCAATGACCCAGCCAATTATTGTAATGTGAGCAAGAATTGCTTTCGCTTTACTGTTCATGGTTCTCGCCCTTCTCTCATATCAGTAACTCTTGTTGTATTACAAATTATAGGTTGTGATGGTGCGTGATTGGTATTATCTATTCCAGCCACCGAGATCTTTCCACCTGTTAACAATACTACAAAATAAATCGGCTGTTTTTTCTGCATCATAAGCGGCTGAGTGGGCTTTGCCATTGCTGAATTCTATTTCTGCTGCTTCACAGGCCTTGGCGAGAACAGTTTGGCCATAGGCGAGGCCAGCCAGTGTAGCTGTATCAAAACAAGAAAATGGGTGAAATGGGTTACGCTTTATATTGTTTCTTGTTACCGCTGTATTCACGAAGCCAAGATCAAAGTGTGCATTGTGAGCAACCATGACAGCTCGATTACAGTGGGCTTCTTTGATGGCATTTCGAATAGGTTGAAAGACAGAATTAAGGGCTTCTTCTTCATTCAGTGCCATGCGGTAGGGGTCATTGGGGTCAATGCCTGTAATATCCAGGGCGGCTTGTTCAATATTGGCACCGTCAAAGGGAAAGACTGAATGGCAGATAGTTTCATCTGGCATCAAAATACCGTCATCATCCATAGTTAATGTTACTGCGGCAATTTCTAGCAGTGCATCAGTGTCAGAATTAAAACCGCCGGTTTCTACATCAACAACAACGGGCAAAAATCCTCTGAATCGATGAGAAATAGGGGGGTGCATCAGCCGGTTGCCTTGTAAATACTGGTCATTGTTTGTTGTTTACCATTTATAGGACTTGCCATTGTCGTATTTCTCCGCCACCCAGTGGTGTTAATGTGCCATGGCTAAAGGGTAGGTTTGCCGGGCTGGTCCATTCAGATTTTTCCAGTGTGATGGTGTCATTGTTTCGTGGTAATTGGTAAAAATCAGCGCCAAAATGGCTGGCAAACCCTTCAAGTTTGTCCAGGGCGTTAGCCTGTTCAAAGGCTTCAGCATAGAGCTCTATTGCAGCATGGTTGGAGTAACAGCCAGCACAACCACAGGCATTCTCCTTCTTGTCCGTCGCGTGGGGCGCAGAATCAGTGCCAAGGAAAAATTTAGGGCTTCCGCTAATGGCCGCTTCTATGAGTGCCTGTTGGTGGATATTGCGTTTTAAAATGGGCAGACAATAATAATGAGGTTTTATACCGCCCACGAGCATGTGATTGCGGTTGTATAACAAATGCTGCGGCGTAATGGTTGCTGCCACATTTTCGGAAGCTTGAGCAACAAACTGGGCACCTTCACGGGTGGTGATATGTTCCAGAACTATTTTTAAATTGGGGAAATCCACTACCAATTTTTGTAGGTGTTGTTCGATGAAGACCGCTTCTCTATCAAAAATATCTATATCTGCCGATGTGACTTCACCGTGAAGTAGCAGAGGTAGCCCTTCTTTTTCCATTTGTTCTAGTACAGGGTAAATATTACTGAGCTGGGTAACGCCTGAATCAGAATTAGTTGTTGCTCCGGCAGGGTAATATTTACAGGCAAATACCTGTCCTGAGGCTTTGGCCTGTGAAATTTCTTCAGGCTGAGTGTTGTCCGTAAGGTAAAGCACCATTAATGGTTGCCAGTTTGAGTCTGTAGGGCGCCGGTTAAGAATACGTTGTCTGTAGTCCAGCGCTTGCTGGGTGTTCAGCACGGGTGGAACCAAATTTGGCATGATGACACTGCGGCCAAAATACCGGGCAGCGCCGGGTACTGTATGGGGTAGGGCTTCATTATCCCGAAGGTGGACATGCCAATCGTCTGGTCGGGTTATGGTCAGTTTGGTCGGTAAAGTCTGATTCATGGTTGATTTTTGCTTTTGGTGGGCTTTGCTGAAACGAATGCTACCGTAATACTGGGTTGCTTTATAGCCGGTATATGCGAATTTTACTGAGTATTATGCCGAGTTAGCTGTGAAACTGAGCGTGGTCATATTAGAATAGCGGCCAATTTTTACACCTGTTTTTTTATATTCATCGTTATTTTTTTACATTTGTTCCAATCAGGAGTTATGTCGTGTCCGACATCAAAAAAGTTGTTTTAGCTTATTCAGGGGGTTTGGATACCTCAGTTATCGTTAAATGGTTGCAAGAGACTTATCAGTGTGAGGTGGTGACATTCACTGCTGATATTGGTCAGGGAGAGGAGGTTGAACCTGCTCGAGCTAAAGCTGAAGCGTTGGGTGTTAAGGAAATTTACATCGACGACCTTCGCGAAGAGTTTGTTCGGGATTATGTGTTCCCCATGTTTAGGGCAAATACTATTTATGAAGGTGAATATCTGCTTGGAACTTCTATTGCGAGACCACTGATTGCAAAGCGACTGATTGAAATTGCTAACGAAACAGGAGCAGATGCTATTTCACATGGTGCTACGGGTAAGGGTAATGACCAGGTTCGTTTTGAATTGGGTGCTTATGCTTTAAAGCCTGGCATTGAGGTGATTGCCCCTTGGCGTGAATGGGATCTAAATTCTCGGGAAAAGTTGATGGATTACTGTGAGACCCACAATATTCCTGTCGACTTTTCCGGCAAAAAGAAAAAGTCACCTTATTCTATGGATGCTAACTTGCTTCATATTTCCTACGAGGGTGGTATTTTGGAAGACCCTTGGGCGGAGCCAGAAGAGGATATGTGGCGCTGGAGTGTGTCTCCTGAAGATGCACCGGATGAGCCAACTTACATTGAACTGACCTACGAAAAAGGTGACATCGTTGCTATTGATGATAAGCCCATGTCCCCAGCGACTGTTTTGGCTTATCTCAACAAGGTGGGTGGTGAAAACGGTATTGGTCGTTTGGATATTGTTGAAAACCGTTACGTTGGCATGAAGTCTCGTGGTTGTTATGAGACACCGGGTGGCACTATTATGTTGCGTGCTCACCGTGCCATTGAGTCATTAACATTGGATCGGGAAGCCGCCCACTTGAAAGATAGTGTGATGCCGAAATATGCAGAAACCATTTACAACGGTTATTGGTGGTCCCCCGAGCGAAAAATGCTTCAGGGAATGATTGATGAAACTCAAGATGTTGTGAATGGTAAGGTGAGAGTGAAGCTCTATAAAGGCAATGTTATTGTTGTTGGTCGTCAGTCAGAAGATAGTTTATTTGATGAAAAAATTGCTACCTTTGAGGACGATGCCGGAGCCTATGATCAAAAAGATGCCGAAGGTTTCATCAAGCTCAATGCCTTGAGGTTAAGAATAGCAGCCAATAAGGGTCGTAATCAGGGTTGATTTTGATTGTGACAATGGCCAACTTGACGTAAATCAATATGTGCGTTGAGTGCTTAGGGAATAATACTTGAGGGGTAGACGTGCAGAGAACACATCTACCCCTTTTTTAGATTTTTAATCACCGGACTAACTACGAGAAAATCAAAATGAGTAGCAATGTCAGGACTTCCGGAGAAACACCGGTTTATAACACTAGGGTAGTGAAGCAGTTTGCCATCATGACTGTGGCTCTAGTGTATGTGGTTGTGGTTTTGGTAGGTACTGTCTTAGTATGGGAGTATGTAGCAGCCCCTGTCTTTACCAACTAGCTCTTTATCATTTTAAAAAAGGCCGGGTTTATTCCCGGTTTTTTATGCACTATTTTTGTCCTGCCAGATAGGTGTTTATAAACGGGCGCCTGGAAAAGTTATGTTAAAACAGGGTGAATTATACTTAAGAATTGATAGTACTCAGAATATTACTATTCTGAGTACCTAGGAGATAAAAAATGCGCTTATTACATACCATGATCAGGGTGGGCGACCTTGATAAATCCATAGCGTTTTATAGGGATATATTGGGTATGGAATTGTTAAGACGTAAGGATTTTCCCGAAGGAAAGTTTACCTTGGCTTTTCTAGGTTATGGCGATGAATCAGAAAATACAGTGCTTGAATTGACCCATAATTGGGAAATAACTGGTTATGATATCGGCAACGGTTATGGGCACATAGCTATAGGTGTTGATGATGTTTATGCCGCATGTGATCGGATTAAAGCCGCTGGTAGTGATGTTGTCAGGGAACCCGGGCCTATGATGCATGGTTCGACAGTCATCGCTTTTGTAGAAGACCCCGATGGGTACAAAATAGAACTGTTATCCGAAGGGTAAATAAAAATAGTCGTCAGTATTCATATTCAATCAATAGCCGAAAAGTATTGTTAACACTGTCTTGATCAAGACCAATTATCAAACCTGCCTCCCAATGCAGGTTTTCTTGGAATCGTGAGGATGTGGTTTGAGTGGTAAATAATGATGAGCATCCAATGCTTTTTTGAAGCATTTGCCATCATTGCCTGGCCAAAAAAGTTACAGCATTGGTAATTGGTGAGTGTGTT
>JALQUJ010000165.1 GCA_023263825.1 Porticoccus sp. | reverse complement strand
GCTTCAATAGCTGAAGCAGTTTCCTGATCGTTGCCAATAGTAAAATGAACGCCTTTCCCAAACAGTTTTCCTACCATCGCTGGAGCAATACACATAAGTCCTACTGGCTTAGCTGCTTGGTGGATAGCCTGGACAAAATGTGCCAAATCCTCATTTAATGAAAGGTCAGAACCTTTCACGGCAAAGTCACAAAGGTTTTTTGCAGCACCAAACCCACCAGGGATAATAACGGCATCAAATTCTTCAGCTTTTGCATCAGCCAAATCCTTTATCTCTCCGCGGGCTAATCTCGCTGCTTCTACCAATACCTGGCGACTCTCACCCTCAGCCACCTCACCCGTCAAATGATTGATTACATGCATTTGCTCAATATTAGGAGCAAAGCATTCGACTTCTGCCCCGGCCCTGTCCAGGCATAACAACGTAATGACTGATTCATAAATCTCAGAGCCATCAAACACGCCACAGCCCGAAAGGATAACGGCTATTTTTTTACCCATGGTTCACCTCTTACGCTATACCCCTTTGCTCTACATCAATGGACAATACTTTTTAATGATAAGTAGAGCTAAAAATGTTCTATGGTTATTACAAGCATCTGATTATATTCAGCTTATACTTATTTTCCTATGATTATCAAACAGGGGAATGGATGAACAACAGATTCACATACTTGGTTGTAATGGAGCCAGATGCCCCACACCAGACCGCTTTGCTCAAAGCAGTTGAACTTGCTTGTAAAACAAACGCCATTATTGAATTTTTTGCTTGTGGTTATTTAACCGATAAAGAAATTAATCAGTTCCAATCTCGACAAGATGCTAAACGTTCTAACATTAATGCATTAACGGATTGGTGTTCAGAGCAAGTAAAAACACTTGTATCGCACAAAGGTATATCCACACATATCCAGCCACCCCATATTGAGTGGAATGACCAATGCCTAAAAGCTGTCTGTTACAGAGCCCGTGAAATCGATGCAAATATGATTATTACTACTAACAACCACGATCATTCTGATATGCAAGGTTTGCTAAGGTATTCACCCTGCCCAGTACTTCTAGCACACTCTTCAAATAGTTCTATCACAGGCAATGTACTTGCTGCTCTGGATACGCACAAAAAAAGTGATGCTAACAATGCACTAAACAATGCCATCCTGGCAGCAGCATTAAATTTGGCTGAGGATACTGATAGCAATGTTCACTTGGTGAGTGCTATCGATCAAAAAGAAGCTATTGCTGCTCATTTAGGTTTCGAATATCTGGAGGACATCGAATCAGAACAAACGCTCATTGCTAGCCGTTTTGAGCTTCCTAAGAATCAAGTTCATATTCAGCTAGGAAACCCACAGAGCATCATCCAAAGTTGTGTTGAAGCGGTCGATGCAGATACATTAGTTATAGGTACCAATACACGCAAAGGTATTGCGGGATTATTTCTCGGAAATACCGCAGAAAAACTATTATCTCAGTTATTGTGCGATGTACTCATTGTTAACTAAGAACTGCTATGACGTACGCTGATACAACAAATCCCAGACACTATGACCCAATCGCTCGCCACGCTTTTCAAACTTGGTTACAGGTCGAAAACCTGGGCGTGGGGAATACTGCCCAGGGCCTACGGTATTTTTATAGCCCTCTGCAGCGTCCATAACTTCAAGCATATGTTCAGCATATTGCTCCCAGTCAGTGGCCAGATGCAAAACCCCACCCACTTTAAGCTTGGTTCGTATTTTTTGAACAAAGTCTGACTGGATTAAGCGACGCTTGTTGTGTTTTTTCTTGTGCCAAGGGTCGGGAAAATAAACCTGAAAACGGTCAATGCTTGCATCGGCAATACAGTCCTCGAGCACATCAATGGCATCAGCTAAAAAAACTCGAAGGTTTGGCAACTCAAGTTTTCCAGCATCATTAATCAGGCGACCCACGCCAGGGGGATGTACTTCGATACCAATGAAATCCTTATCCGGCTCGGCCTGCACCATTTGTAACAGTGACCCACCCATTCCAAAACCTATTTCCAGAACTTGGGGGGCATTACGTCCAAATTGTTCTGCAACATCCAAACTCCCATCCTGCAAGCTCAGTCCATAGTCAGGCCAATATTTTTCAAATGCCGCTTTTTGCCCATCAGTCATTCGGCCTGCCCGAACAACATAACTTCGAATAGATTTTTTTTTGAATTCTGGCCTAATATCCATACCTAATGCCCACACCTAATAGTCACAAATAGTGATCTCCATTTAAAACTCTTTTTTACAGACTTCTTTTTATTTTCTAACGATCTGTCTGCTGAGCGGCAACAAACCTTACCAATGCAAAAGCCAATACCAACCAGCCACTTAAAAATAAAACACCACCAAATGGTGTAATCATGCCCAACGCTTTGATGCCAGTGAGCACTAACGCGTAAAGACTGCCGGAGAACAGCAGCGTACCCACAACAAAAACCCAACCCGAAACATACAACAATTTATTAGGCATACGACTACCAGCAACAACGATGCACAATAGTGCTAAGGCATGGAACATTTGGTATTGCATCGCTGTTTCCCACATAGCAAGCATTTCTGGTGCGATAGTGGCCCGCAAAGCATGGGCACCAAAAGCACCAAAAGCTACGGCGATAAAGCCTGATATTGCTGAACAAACTGCTAAACCTTTCATTGGTGCTACCTATGTTTTCATCTATCTATGCATCTATATGTCACTATGCCCAGATGAGAAATAACTGGGACAGGATTAAAGCTGAGCTTTCTATATCAACTTCATAAAGATGAGTTACATAAAAAAAGCCGCACAAATTGCGGCTTTTTTTACGAGATAAAGTCGTAGCAGTTATGCTTCCATGATTGCTCGTACTTTTTTCATCGCATTTTGTTCAAGCTGGCGAATACGCTCTGCAGAGACACTGTATTTATCCGCCAGATCGTGTAGCGTTGCCTTGTCTTCACCCAACCAGCGGCTATGAATAATGTCACGGCTACGCTCATCAAGCTCATCGAGTGCTTCAGCCATACGACCATAGCTATCTCTCTCACTGTCTTCCTGTTCTATCTGTAGGGCAGGGTCAGCACTTTTATCTTCAAGGTACAAAGCCGGAGCCTGATATGCCGATTCATCATCTTCATCGGTCGGCGCATCAAAGGCTGAATCCCTCGCTGACAATCGCTGCTCCATCTCGCGAACCTGATTTACCTCAACACCTAAATCATCCGCAATGGCTTTAGCTTCGTCGTTAGTTAACCAAGCCAAACGCTTTTTAGCGCCACGCAGATTAAAAAATAACTTCCGCTGTGCTTTAGTTGTTGCCACTTTAACAATACGCCAATTGCGCAGTACGTACTCGTGAATCTCTGCCTTTACCCAGTGCACAGCAAATGACACCAAACGCACACCTTTTTCCGGGTTAAAGCGTTTCACTGCCTTCATAAGGCCAACGTTACCTTCCTGAATCAGGTCGCCGAGGGGCAAGCCATAGCCGTTGTAGGAGCGGGCAATATGCACAACAAAGCGAAGGTGTGACAAAACCAAGCGGCGTGCAGCATCCAGATCTTCACGATAATAGAGATCTTCAGCCAGCGCTTTTTCTTCTTCTGCAGACAATACGGCAACGGCGTTTACGCCCTGCATGTATGTTGTCAGGTTTGCTCCTGGGGACATCCAATCCACAGTTTGCAGATTCTTATTCATATCAACCTCAAAATTTCAAGGGGACGTAGTTTACCATCCTGACATTAGATTTCCAGAGTCCAAAAAAGTTGCCTTAACATGTTGTTTTAGATCAAAAAGACCTTTATTCAGCAGAAAAAACAACTACTTTGGTTCAATCTTGCTAAGGTGCCGAGCAACTGCCAACCAAGCTCCTACAAAACCAAGAGCTGCACCAATACCTATAAGTGCGGCCAAACCTGAAAAACCCAACCCCTGAAGCTGAAAAAAACTCTGATATAACTCGGCTAAATGACTAATAGGCCCCGATATCCACTGCAGCCCTAACACAACTAAAGCCCAGGCTAATACACCACCAATAAGGCCATACCAAACCCCAGTATACAAAAAAGGCCGACGGACATAAGCATTAGTGCCTCCCACCAGTTTCACCACAACAATTTCATCTCGGCGGTTTTCAATGGCAAGACGAATGGTGTTACCTACAATTAATAAAACACCCAACGCCAAGGCCAAACCCAGAGAAAAGGCCAGTCGTTCACCGACAACCAGCATCGCCTGTAAACGTTGCATCCACTTCATATCCAGCTGAACATCATCTACCAATGTCATTTTTTTCAATTTATCGACTAACTTCTCACTGGCCGATAAATCCTGTTGAAAACGTACTACAGGTTGCACAATAAAAACTGCCGGCAGAGGGTTTTCATCCAACATTTCTAAAACATCACCGAAACTGGAGAGAACACGAAATTCCTCCAGTGCCTGCTGCCTGGAGATATATTCAACTGTGGCGAAATCTTGGTCTGATGCTAAATTTTTTCTAAACTGATCTATTGCTTGCTGAGAAGCTTCTTTCTTTAAAAATACGGTCATCTGAGCAGTAGTTTCCACACGGCTTCCCAACTGCTGTAAATTGACCACCCCCACATATAATGCAGCAGGAAGTCCCAGTGCAATAGCTACGACTAGAGATGTCATCAAGGTTTGAACTGGCTCTGCTAATAAGCGGCGTAGCGTGCTAAAGAACAAACGCTGGTGGTTCTGAAAATAACTTATAAATTTATCAAAAAAAGCTGCGCGGCCATCCGATGCCCCGCGACGTGGTTCTTTTGCTGCTTTTTTAGGGCGAGAGGAATGTGAAGAACGAGAGCTACCTTGAGAATTATGCTGCATATTCAGGCACTCCATCCTGAACCAGCTTACCTTCTTGTAACTGCAACCTCCGCACACCCATTTGAGAGATTAAATCCACATCATGTGTAGCAATTAAGACGGTAACCCCCACCGCACAAAACTGCCGAAATAGGTCCATAGTTTCAGCTGAAAGCTCTGGATCGAGGTTACCGGTAGGTTCATCTGCCAATAAAATTCTGGGCTTATGAACTACTGCACGGGCTATGCCCAACCGCTGCTGTTCACCACCTGACAGAGCAATAGGGTTAAGTTTTTCCTTGTCCAGTAATCCGACTTTATCTAATGCAGCACGAACCCTGCGTCCTAACTCTCTGGGTTGGTAACCAGAAACTAATAAGGGAAGAGCCACATTATCAAAAACGCTGCGATCAAAAAGGAGTTGGTGATTTTGAAATACTACGCCAATGTTTCGACGGTAATAGGGAATTTGACTTTTATGTAAGCGATTAAGGTTCTTACCATTGACCAACAACTGACCATGAGTGGGCCTTTCCATTAGCATAACGAGCTTCAGTAACGTACTTTTACCCGCACCGGAATGCCCAATTAAAAATGCCATTTCAGCCGCACCCAACTCCAGGCTTAAGCCATTTAAAGCTTCCTGGCCTGTAGAGTAACGTTTACTGACATTATCAAATTGGATCATAGGGTTGCAAAATCAACAGTTTTCTAAAATCTAGTGTTTCGACATCGATGTTTGAATTTTTTGTATCAACTCTTTGTATCAATAGTCACCAAATCAGTAACCTTTACCATCCTGGTCAAACAATGCCTGGACATAGTCCTTTGCTCTAAACGGCTGTAGGTCATCCACACCCTCACCCAACCCAACAAAACGGATAGGGGTACCAAACTGCTTACACAGCGAGAAAATAATGCCACCTTTTGCAGTCCCATCCAGTTTGGTCAATGCGACACCGGTAACATTGACAGTATCGTTAAATTCCTTCATTTGATTGACTGCATTCTGACCAGTACCCGCATCCAAAACCAGCAGCACCTCATGGGGAGCCGAGTCATCGAGTTTGGTCATAACACGCTTAACTTTTTTCAACTCTTCCATCAGATTGCTTTTAGTATGCAAGCGACCAGCTGTATCAGCGATCAAAATATCAATATTGCGAGACTTTGCAGACTCAATAGCATCATAGATAACCGAAGCACTGTCCGCGCCAGTGTGTTGCGCCACAACAGGTACGTTGTTTCTCTCACCCCAAGTTTGCAACTGTTCTACTGCCGCTGCCCTAAATGTATCACCTGCAGCTAGCATCACTGATTTGCCCTGGTCTTTATAAGATTTTGCCAGCTTACCAATAGTCGTGGTTTTACCCACGCCATTCACTCCCACGACCAATAGCACAAAGGGCACTTTTTGCTGATCAACTGCTTTTTTCTCGTCAATCAATAGGGGCTGCTCACAACCTATGAGTTTTTCAACCATGGCATTTTGAAGTGCGGCAACAAGAGCTCGGCTATCGGCCAGCTCACGTCGTTTCACCCTGTCGGCTAAATCCTGAATAATTTCTACTGTCGATTCAATACCGACATCGGCCAACAGCAATAGTGTTTCCAGCTCTTCAAGGAGTTCATCATCAATTTCCCGTTCACCCAGGAATAAATTACCGAAACTACGCCCTGTTTTGGATAGTGCCTGACGAAACC
>JALQUJ010000105.1 GCA_023263825.1 Porticoccus sp. | reverse complement strand
AATAGGAGTCCATTGGCGTGGCCCGCGTTGGGCTCGGGTAGGTTGCTTGAGGTGTACGGTGACGTACACCCTAGAGGAATGGTTGCCCACGACAGAACCCGGCTTATCGGCCAACTCCCTTTTATCTTCCTTTCTTTTTCTTTGTGGTCAAAAAATAACCATAAAGGCTTAAAAAATCTTACCTTTTATACCAAAAATGTCTTTTAGTTAAGGTATTACTTTAAGTGCCATTTCTATCAAATTGTTTTGTCTGGCGATAAATTTTTTTTGAAATGTGGTTTAGTTCATTGTTCGCAAGTTGTTGAGTTTTCAGAACATTTTTCGTGATTTTTGCCCTTTTTTTGCCTTGACTTTGGCTTCTGTCGGCATATAGTGGCAAAAGTGGGAAAAAGTGGGGCAAAGTGGTTTTTTTGCCTAAAACAACAAAAATGGGCGAAAGCATTGTTTAGAGGAAATAGTGAAATCAATATGGATGCCAAGGGTCGCATGGCGATCCCTGCTCGGTATCGTGATGCTCTGGATGCCTCCAGTGGCGGTTGCCTGATCGCCACAATCGATATTCAAGATAAGTGCCTGTTGATTTACCCCCTCGATGAATGGGAAAAAATTGAAGCTCAAATTGCTGAGCTTCCCTCTTTTAATCCAACTACACGTAAGTTGCAAAGAATATTAATCGGTCATGCTCGTGAAATGGAGTTTGATGGCAATGGCCGTGTTTTGATTCCGCCTGAATTAAGGCAGTACGCACAGCTTGAGAAGAAGGTGATGTTGGTTGGGCAGCGACACCGTTTTGAGCTGTGGAGTGAGGAAAATTGGAATGCAGGCAGAGACGATTGGCTTGCGGAGACCAATGGTGATCTGGAAATTCCAGAAGAAATGCAGTCTCTTTCATTATAAAGGTCGGCCGTTATAGCTCTTGGGCTTGGGGTAAAAGGTAAAAGTATGTCGGCGCATGTCGAACATGAAACAGTTTTATTGGATGAGGCTGTCGTCGAGTTGATTACAAACCCTAATGGTTTGTATGTGGATGGTACTTTTGGTCGCGGTGGGCACTCTTCTCTTATTTTGTCCCGCCTGGAAAGTCAGGGCCGATTGATTGCAATTGATAAGGATCCTGAGGCTTGCGCTGTAGCTGTTGAGCGATTTGGTGGGGATTCAAGGTTTGAAATTGTGCGGGCCTCTTTTGCTGACATGAATGAGCTGATAGCCAATAAGCAAATGATGGGTTCTGTAACAGGTGTGTTGCTCGACCTGGGGGTGTCATCTCCTCAGCTGAATGACCCTGAACGGGGGTTTAGTTTTCTGCGCGATGGACCATTAGATATGCGAATGAATCCCGATGAAGGGGTTAGTGCTGCAGAGTGGCTCTCAAAGGCTGAAGAGGCTGATATCTCCAAAGTGCTTAAGAATTATGGAGAAGAGCGTTATGCGAGGCGCATAGCGCGCGCCATTGTTGAGGCCCGTGAAGAGCAGTCTATTACCCGTACGGCTCAGCTGGCCGCTATTGTGAAAGAGGCTAATCCATCTTGGGAAAAGGGAAAGCATCCTGCTACACGTGCTTTTCAGGGGATACGTATTTTTATCAATAAAGAATTGGAAGACTTGGAAAGCCTGTTGTCCGACGTGCTTGAGATGTTGGAGATTGGTGGTCGTTTAGTGGTGATTAGCTTTCATTCTTTAGAAGACCGAATTGTGAAACGTTTTATTCGTGAGCAGGAGCGAGGTAAGCCTATTCCTCGGGGGCTGCCTGTTATGGAAAAAGATATTGTTCGCCGTATGCGCTCAGTGGGTAAAGCGAGAAAGCCTGGAGAAAAAGAAGTTCAAGGGAATATTCGTGCAAGAAGTGCGGTAATGCGAGTTGCAGAAAAGGTAGCTTGATTTTGCTGGGCCGCAAAGGAAAGAGGGTGCCTAAGAGGGCGGCTAAAGGAGTGAACAAGTTGCTATCTGTTGTTTGGGTGGCGGTTATTTGTTCGGCGCTTTCGGTGGTTTATGTCAGTCACCTGTGTCGCCAGCTCTATAACGAGTTGTCGAGGTTGGAGCAGGATGCGAATACATTGCAGGTTGAGTGGGGGCGGTATTTGTTGGAGCAGAGTTCCTGGGCTTCTCTGAGTCGCATTGAGCGTTTGGCGAAGAGTCGCCTTCGGATGAGGGTGCCTGGTGCAGAGGAAATTGTTGTTGTCAGGCAGTAGTGAAAAGTTATGGAGATTCTTTTGGTTCGACTAACTGGTTGGTCCAAAAAATAGAAGAAAATTGAACTGAAGTCAGGTGAATTTGGGTGGATGCAAAGCAAAGTAAATTAACCATTTCCCGTTGGCGGTATTCGCTACTGGTTTTGGTTTTACTCGCGCTGCCGGTCGCTGCACTTTGGCATATTGCGGGACTTCAAGTCTTGGCGGATATGGATAAAGGCTATGAGTTTCTCCAGGGGCAGGGCAAAGCTCGCACTGTTCGTACTGAATCAATTCCGGCGTATCGAGGAGTTATTACAGATAGCCGTGGTGAGCCGCTAGCGGTAAGCACGCCCGTGGTAACCCTTTGGGCAAACCCGCAAGTTATTGATGCATCTTCTACAGGATTGTCTCAATTGGCTAAAAAGCTGTCGATGAGTCGAAAAGATTTGCAGCAACGATTAGCTCGCTATGCAAATAAAGAATTTATGTACTTGGCGAGACAGGTGGAGCCAGGGCTGGCGGAAGAAATTCTAAATCTGGAAATTCCTGGTCTTTATGGCAAGGGTGAGTACAAGCGTTTCTATCCCGCGGGAGAAGTGACCTCTCAATTGGTGGGTTTTACCAATATTGATGATCAGGGACAGGAGGGGATGGAGCTGGCTTTTGATGATGTTCTTACCGGTGTTTCTGGCTCTAAAAGAGTATTGAAAGATTTAAAGGGCAGGGTGATTAAAGATTTAGCTCTAGTGCGCAGTGAAAAGCCCGGTGAAAGCCTGGCTCTAAGTATTGATTTGAGATTGCAGTATACAGCCTATCGTGAATTGAAAGCTGCGGTTGCCAAGCATAAGGCCTCTTCTGGTTCTGTGGTTATGCTGGATGTGAAAACGGGTGAAGTGTTGGCAATGGCCAACCAGCCTTCGTTTAACCCAAATGATCGCAGTCAGCTTAGTTCGGATGCATTAAGAAACAGGGCAATTACCGATTTGGTGGAGCCGGGTTCTACCATGAAGCCCCTAACGGTATTGGCGGCATTGGAGAGTGGGAAATTCTCACCTGAAACGGTTATTGATACCAACCCTGGTTATATCCGTGTGGGTAGAAAGACATTTCTCGATCACCGCAATTACGGTGAGATTGATTTGACAACATTGTTGATGAAGTCGAGCCAGGTGGGCACCACAAAGTTGGCACTTGAGTTGGAGCCAGAACATATCAGAGATATGTTTTTTCGGATGGGGTTGGGGCAGAGTCCTGGAACGGGGTTTCCGGGAGAGAGTCCTGGAAGTTTGCCTCAACATAGAAAATGGAAGCCCGTAGAGCGGGCAAATTTTGCGTTTGGGCATGGTTTGTCGGCAACTGCACTACAGATGGCTCAGGCCTACGCTGTTCTTGCCAGTGATGGTGTGAGAAAACCTCTAACGTTGCTGAAAACAGAAAAGACTCCCGAGGGTGAGCAGGTAGCTGATGCCAAGCTGGTTTCAAAGCTTAGGGAGATGATGAGTAATGTAACGCGCACTGGTGGTACGGCAACAAGGGCTGCAATCCCTTCCTATGATGTTGCTGGTAAAACAGGCACAGTTCATAAAGTAGGAAAGCATGGCTACGAGAAAAATCGTTATGTGGCGATGTTTGCCGGCATGGTTC
>JALQUJ010000063.1 GCA_023263825.1 Porticoccus sp. | reverse complement strand
GTTTTTGTGGCTAATAAGCCTTTGAGGTAACCACTGGTGTAGTAGGTGAAGCTGGAGGTACGGGTGCTACTGAGTTCGTAGCTGGTATCACCGTCTTCATCTCGTTTGCTTACGACCGTGGTTTCACTGAGGTGACCTTTTTCCTGGCTGTAGGTACTATCAAGTCCTGAAGCCAGGTAACTATTGGTGGTGACTTTTTGGAAGTTCTTCCCTCCTCCACTGGTCGTTACGCTAATACTTGTGGGATTACCGTAGTCATCGTAGACATTATCGATGGTGACGGTTTGCAGCTGTGAACCGGCTTGAGAGCCATCGCTTTCGAGGGCGTAGGTTTTTTCCACACTTTGGGCAATATAAAGATAAGATTTTTGGCCTACCTATTCAGGTAAGCCTGATTCATTATGCTCAACCTGCTCTACTCCATCATCCAAAAACAAACTTCGCCAAATCTCTTTAGGTTCACACATGTAATACCTTGCTTTCATTGTATTAGCGGCTTTATGGCAACCCACACTAGTGATAAAACCTGTACCTTCAACGGTGAAGGTTTCATCAAAAAAGTTTTCTTTTACATGAAGGTCGTACCGTGGATAAAGCAGGCAGGCTATGGTTAGACCGACGATAAGAAACAAGATTTTCATTTATGTATTCCTTAGTGCTTTTTATAATTTATAACATTAATACGTCTTAAAACATTACCTGAAACTTAGAGTTAAAATCAAAAGCTCTAAAATGTATAGCTCTGGAAAATACCGACTCAAGACCCAAGTTTCAATTCCATGTTGTATTTAGTTCCTAATGCTGCAATTTTTTATCCTTTAACCATAACCAAACTACAATAAAGGCAACCAAGCTAACCAATGAAGCATAGTTAAATGCCATGAGAGGTGATACCTCCCATATCAATCCGCCAGAATATGAGCCAATAGCACCGCCTGCTCCAAAACAACAAGCACTGTAGAGCGCCTGAGCCTTTCCCTGATGACCAGGGTCAAATAGTCGTCGAACACATTCAATAGCCGCTGCATGAAACGCCCCAAAGGTAAATGCATGAAAGGTTTGGGCTGTAATCAAGACAATCAGGTGGTCTGTGCAATAACCAATTAACAGCCATCGAATCGTCGCTAAAGCCAAACACCCTAACATGATAAACCGAACACCAAACCTCAATAACAACCTATGCATGAGGACAAACAGAACGACTTCAGCAACAACACCTACAGACCATATAGTGCCAATACCTGTACGGCTGTACCCAAAAGACTCCATATAAATACTAAAGAATCCGTAATACACACCGTGAGATACTTGCATTAATAAACCTGCTAATAAGAAAGCGATAACAGCAGGCTGTTTTACGGCAAAAGCAAATTTTTCGGTGGGTTTTTGATGTTGTTTAAATATGGGATTAGGTACGAATAAACTGCTTAAAAAGATACCTAACAAAATAACAAAACCAACAATTGGCAAGGTAACTATATCCCCAGAATCAAACCAAACACCGTTACTAAGGACAAAAAGAATAAAACCAATAGAACCCCACAAGCGGATACGACTATAGGTTTCTGGTTTTTTTTCTAAATAACTAATAGTAATTACTTCATGCTGGGGGAGTATTGCATTCCAAAAAAAACTGTATCCCACCATAACCAGTGCAATAGTCGAGAAGCTCTGGTCAACAAAAATACCCAAGAAACATAGACATGAAAGAAAAGCACCGAGACGAATAATTAGTAATCGTTTACCCGTGTGATCAGCCAACCAACCCCACAAGTTGGGGGATATGATTTTGGTTGCCATAGGGATCGCTAACAATAGTCCAATATCTGCTGCCGAAAAGCCCTTAGACTGGAGAAAAAGGGACCAGTATGGGTGAAGTGCACCTAATAAACCAAAGAAGCAAAAATAAAAAGCAGATAAACGCCAATAAGGCACAGGCTGCTCAAATGCAGAGATAGAAGATGAAGAAGTCGGAGGTAATTGATGTGATTTGTCCACGTGCAATTACCTTAACCTATACCTGAAACTTTACCTTACCTGACTCGATAACCAGCTTATTAGGCTGAGAGAAAACCAAAATATTATGACTCAAGACCCACATCAGTATTTTGGCCACGGTGCCTTAAGAAGTGATCCATCAATGTAATGGCTAACATTGCTTCAGCTATGGGCGTAGCACGAATACCGACACAAGGGTCATGGCGGCCTTTTGTAACCACTTCAATAGGATCTCCATTTACATCGACTGAAGAGCCAGGAATTCTTAAGCTGCTGGTCGGCTTTAATGCAATATGGGCAATGATGTCCTGACCTGAGGAAATGCCTCCCAGTACTCCACCAGCATTGTTAGAGGTAAAGCCATCTGGCGTAATTTCGTCTCTATGCTCGGTGCCTTTTTGTGCTACGGAATCAAACCCTGCCCCGATTTCGATACCTTTAACGGCATTAATACTCATCAGAGAATGGGCAATTTCAGCATCAAGGCGATCAAAAATAGGCTCACCGAGTCCAACGGGAACATTTGTTGCCATCACTGAAATTTTTGCACCCACAGAATTACCTTCTTTCAGTAAATCCTGCATGTATTGTTCCATTTCTGGCACTTTATCTGGATCAGGGCAAAAGAATGGATTGTTTTCCACTTCGTTCAGTAAGACTTGTTCAGCTTTAATAGGGCCTAACTGCGATAAGTACCCTCTTATCTCTATCCCTGCTATTTTTTGTAAGTACTTTTTAGCAACAGCTCCTGCGGCAACACGCATGGCCGTTTCCCTAGCAGAGGAACGTCCACCACCCCGGTAATCTCTAATACCGTATTTTTTCTGATAAGTGTAATCTGCATGTGCAGGGCGAAATTGGTCTTTGATATTTGAATAATCTTTTGAACGCTGATCGGTATTCTCTATCAGCAATCCGATGGGTGTTCCGGTGGTTATACCTTCAAAAACACCAGAGAGTATTTTGACTTCATCACCCTCTTTACGTTGAGTGGTATAACGGGACTGACCGGGTTTGCGTCTATCCAGGTCACGTTGCATATCATCTACAGATAATTCTAGTCCGGGGGGACACCCATCAATGATGCAACCCAATGCTGAGCCATGGCTTTCACCAAATGTAGTGACTGTAAATAATTTGCCAATGGTATTGCCGGACATAATAAATAACTTCCAAATTCAACCTATTAATAATATCTCACCAAACAAATACTGCTGAGATATAAACAATGGGGACATTATACGATGATTATTCTGATGTCGTTACGCCCAACAATGGAATAATTAAGGGAATCATAGGAATTCTTGACGATATTCACTAAGTTGATCAGCTGTTAGCATAAACACGCCATGCCCTCCCCGTTCAAATTCAAGCCATAGAAAAGGAACATTTGGGAACGTATCATCTAAGGCACTACAGGAATTACCCACTTCCACAATCAAAACACCGGTCTCAGACAGATGTTGTACTGCCTCTGTTAATAAACGTCGGGTGAAATCCAGACCATCAATCCCAGAAGCCAAACCAATTTCAGGTTCATGGTGGTATTCCTTTGGCATTGATGCCAAATCCTCAGCATCTACATAGGGCGGATTGCTTACAATCAGATCGTAAATCTTGCCACCTAATCCAGCAAACAAGTCAGATTCAAATGATTCCACCCTGTTAGATATTTGGTGCAAGCTGATGTTTTGTTTCGCAACAGCAAGAGCATCCGTTGAAATATCGCTCAAGGTGATTTGTGCTTCTGGAAAATAATGGGCACAAGCGATACCTATACAACCACTCCCGGCACATAGATCTAAAATAGTCTTCGGCGCTTGCGGTAACCATGGAGTAAATTGATTTTCAATTAGTTCTGCAATGGGTGAGCGCGGCACCAACACCCGAGAGTCAACCAAAAACTTTAGCCCCGCAAACCAAGCCTCTCCAACCAAATAAGCTGAAGGGATTTGCTCCTTAATTCGGCGATCATATAAATGGCTGATCTTTACTTTTTCTTTTTCCGTTAGCTCTCTATACAAAACATCTGAATCAGAATCCCACGCCAAAGAGAGGACATATAAAACTAAATTTGCAGCCTCATCCCAGGCATTATCAAAGCCATGACCAAAATAAAGGTCGGCACCCTCAAAATGATCAGCCCCCCATTGAATGGCGTCACCTACAGTTGTTATTAAGGAAAGTGAATGTGATTCAGACTTTTTCTGCATGGAATAATTGTAACTTTTTACAAGATAAATGGCTTTACGTTTATGTCACCCTAATGTTTTAGGTTTGTTTCGTGCTAATATTGTGTCTTCGCCTATTCCGTGCCAATCACTCATAGATAGACTTAGCAATTAGCACAAGAATGACTTACACGTAATTAATTTACACAAAAATAGAGAGCAACGTTGAATACTTCTGATTGTTTTAAACAAATTATCGAATCTACTGGAGAAGATACTTCCAGAGCAGGCTTATTAGATACACCAGACCGCGCGGCCAAAGCTTTTGAGTTTCTAACCAGGGGTTACCACCAGACACTTGATGAAGTCGTTAATAATGCATTATTTACTTCTGAGTCCAGTGAAATGGTGATTGTGAAAGATATTGAGTTGTACTCCATGTGTGAGCATCATCTTCTCCCTTTTATTGGAAAATGCCATGTCGCCTACATTCCAAATGGCAAAGTGTTGGGCTTATCCAAGGTAGCCCGAATTGTGGATATGTTTGCCCGCCGCCTACAAATTCAGGAGGCATTGGTAAACCAAATAGCCAAAACTGTTGAAGAGGTGACTGAGGCGCAGGGTGTTGCCGTTATTATTGAAGCAAAACATATGTGCATGATGATGCGTGGCGTGGAAAAACAAAATTCAGTCATGAAAACATCGTCTATACTCGGCTCTTTCCGTGATAATCAAGCAACACGCAATGAGTTTTTTTCACTGATAAATTGCTAATAGTCTTGTGCTAATGTGGTTGAGCTAATGATTTTACCTCAGCACAACCACGACCAAATACTGGTGCCTCTAATGTAGCAAGAGCGCTGTTTCCCATAGACCAGGCCAAGCCAGTTTCATCTGTTAAGTATTCCAATATCTGGCCAATAAGTGGCTGATAGCCTAGCAATAAAATTTGACCAGCTGGCTGTGATGCGAGAAGAGTATCAATATATTGCTCCAGGCTACTAACTGAGCCCTGGGAACGTAATACATTCTCAAATAACAATCGACCCGAATAATTGAGGGTTTCTGTCAATATTTGAAGTGTTTGCCGCGCACGAAGAACAGGGCTACAAAGAATTAGATCCAGCTTGGACAGTGGCTCAAGATACTGCTAAACAATCTTTCGGGTCTCAACTTCCCCTTGATGAGAAAGAGATCGCTCTCCGCATGATGCATCAAACGGTGCACCACCATGCCGAAGCAAGTAAATATACATACAACCCTACTCAGAGTGATTCAAATTTACACGCTGAGCTATTATGCTGAACTCTATCGCTCAATGTTGGTTAACCACATTATGAATCTTTGTTTGTTTCTTTATCGGTACCAGGTTTAGACTCTGCATCATCTACAGTTTCTGTGTCATTGTCGACAAAAGCAGGAACATCATCGACTCCCGCAGGCTCCGAAGAACTTTCTTCTTCATCCGATGATAAGCTTGCAATTAGCCCATTATCTTCAGGTTCTTCTATTTCTGGCCAATGAGAAAAAGGAAAGGGCTTGTCGTCACTGTTAAATGTTAAGAATAAAAAAGCCTGATAAGTCCATTTAGACGCACCCTGTCCCAAATCACGTAAATTTTTATTGTCAGCACCGGTAATTAAAACTAATAAGAACTGTAATACTGCAACAATCCATACCACAATTCTAGCCAATATGGATAACAACCCAAACACAATCATGTACAACAGGCGGATCCAGGTTTCAGAGTTAAGCAAGTATGTTTTTGTTTGCTGTTCCATTGTTGCACCTTTCGTTTATACAAAATTGACCATCATGAAATTACTGCTTCTCAAGAGAAAATTCAACATCCGTATTTTGCTCAGCCAACATCAGGCTAGTGAGAACTTCTTTAACTGGTTTTTGGTTAAACATGGTTTGATAAAGTGCATTAACCAGGGGCATATAAATACCCAACTGCTCTGCTTCGTCCTTGATAATACGCGTGGTATTAATCCCCTCTGCCACTTGACCTACTTTTTTTATGGCTTCCTCAACAGAAAGTCCTTCGCCTAAAGCATAGCCTATTTGAAAATTTCGGCTTAACGGAGAGGTACAAGTAACAAACAAGTCACCCACACCACTGAGACCAAGAAATGTTATGGGATTAGCTCCCTGGCTAGCTGCAAAGCGGCTCATCTCAGCCAGACTCCTTGTAATTAATACACTTACTGTATTTTGCCCCATCTTCATGGCTGCAGACATTCCTGCTGCTATCGCATAAATATTTTTCAGTGCGCCTGCTAGTTCCACACCAAAACGATCTGAATTGGCATAAACCCTGAAATAACGTGAACTGAGTAAAGATTGTACTTCTGTACACAACTCTTCATCGGTACTGGCGACAACCGTTGCAGTTATGGCTTTTTTGGCAATTTCTTTGGCAAGATTTGGCCCGCTAATCACCCCAACTCGTGCTTGAGGTATTTCCTCTTCAAGAATTTCACTCATTAATTTAAAGGTATTGGCCTCAATACCTTTGGCTGTACTGATGATTCTGGTTCCTGGAGCAATAAGCGGTTTTGATTCCTTAGCAATAGCTCTAAATGCCTTGCTCGGTACAGAAAAGAATATAACATCTCGATCTTTGAGGGTGACTTCAAGATCTGCAGAAAATTGTAATGACGACTCTAAGGCATAACCCGGCAGATACCGAGTGTTTTCATGGTTCTCTTTACAGGACTTGGCATTTTCCTGATCACGCATCCACAAAACAACATCATGCCCATTAGCCGCTAGCATATTGGCTATGGCGGTTCCAAAACTCCCACCGCCAAGCACCGCTATTCTAGAAGGTTCGGCTATTTTAGTAGCTTCAGCTTCATTAGGTACTGCTGTGTTATCTGATGCATGCAGGTCGCTCTTTGTTGTCATGAGTGCTCTATTTGTTGTTTATAGGTATTGTCGGCCGATTATAGAGTGATTCCCCTGTCGTAACGACAACTAAACTGTAACTACATTAAAATAGGGGACTGACAACTAAATCAGCCTATAAATACTATATTCAATACGACCAACTACGACCTATCAGGGTGCGCGATCAAACAATAGTTGATTCAAGCGTTTAACAAACAGTGAAGGATTATCCAGCTGTTCACCCGCAGAGAGTGTTGCTTGGTCATAGAGTAA
>JALQUJ010000047.1 GCA_023263825.1 Porticoccus sp. | reverse complement strand
GACCTTGAGCGTATTGGTGATGAAGCCCAGAAAATTGCGAAAATGGCCATAAAATTATCTGAAGAAGGTAATGCACCACGTGGTTATATGGAAGTGCGTCATATTGGCAACTGCGTAAGAAAAATGCTCGATGATTCCCTGGATGCATTCTCACGATTTGATGCAGAGGCAGCTATTACAACCATGCGCGAAGACCGGGAAGTGGACATGGACTACAAATCTGCTTTACGGGAAATGATCACCTATATGATGGAAGATCCGCGCAGTATTTCCCGCTCCATGAATATTCTTTGGGCACTCAGGTCGCTGGAAAGAGTGGGTGACCATGCCAAGAATATCTGTGAGCATATTGTGTATGTAGTTCAGGGTCGGGATATCCGCCATACCAATCCAGCTAAACTCTAACTTGCCTTTGGTTGCTGTTAAAAAGACCGGAAAAATTTCCGGTTTTTTTATGTCCCTTTATTTTGTAACCTTCTAGCCCTTAAACTGAATGCTCTTATTCAGATCATCAGTTAAATTTTAGGAGTTACCTTCGTGGAAGATTTATTCAAAAAAAATGTTGCCTGGGCCGAATCAGTTAAGAAAAATGATCCCACATTTTTTGAGCAGCTTTCCAAGCAGCAGGCGCCAGAATATCTCTGGATTGGTTGCTCCGACAGCCGGGTTCCCGCCAATGAAATTGTAGGCCTGATACCAGGTGAATTATTCGTTCACCGCAACGTTGCCAACATGGTGGTACACAATGATCTAAACTGCTTATCCGTGATGCAATATGCCGTAGAATACCTAAAAGTGAAGCATGTAATAGTGTGTGGCCACTATGGCTGTGGAGGCATTAGAGCCTCGGTTGAGCGACAAAAATTAGGCCTTATCGACAATTGGCTACTCAATGTTCAAGACGTTCAATATATCCACAAGGCCTATCTTTCGGAGGGTAAAGATGCTGAGGCAATGGTTGATAAGGTGTGCGAATTGAATGTGACGGAACAGGTGATGAATGTTTGCAAAACCAACATCATCAAAGATGCCTGGGGGCGGGGTCAGGAGGTCACTGTTCATGGTTGGATTTATAGTATCGCTGATGGTTTATTAAAGGATCTGGGTGTCAATGTTTCCAGCTCCGATGAAATAAGATCTAAATATCACCAGGCTGTTGAAGCTATTAATAAGCGCTATGCATAAATAGCGGATCTTCACCTATAGCCATTTCACACATCAACAGTGCTAAATTAAATTATTTAACTCTTAAGGGTTTGGTTATGTCAGATCATGAAGGGGCTGTTCATCTTGCACTTGAAGGGCAAGTTGCATCCATTACCCTGAATAATCCTCAAAAGCATAATTCTCTATCAGCCAATGATATTGAGCTGTTCTTGTCCCATTTAGAGCGCGTAGAGACAAAGCCGGAGCTTAGGGTTTTGGTTATTACCGGCAATGGGCCAAAAACATTCTGTGCCGGTGTTTCTCTAGCTGAGTTAACCAGCGACGGGGTCATCGAAGAGCTTTTCCAAGAGCTAACAGACAAGCTTGCGAACATTAAGATCCCAACAATCTGTGCCATGAATGGCAGTGCCTTTGGTGGTGGTGCAGAAGTTGCCCTCTGTTGTGATTTTCGAATTGGGGTAAAGGGCATGACAGTACAGATACCAGCAGCCCGTTTTGGTCTCTGTTACCCCATTAATGGCATCCAGCGTTATATCCAGCGTTTGGGTGTGAATACAGCAAAACGATTATTGATGGCAGCAGAAACTTTAGATGCTGAAACCTTGTTGTTTTGCGGTTATCTAACCCACTTAGTTGAAAAGGATGAGCTCACTGAAACAGCAGAGCAAATGGCCGATAACCTAAGCAAACTAGCACCATTGGCGTTAACGGGCATGAAGCAAATCTGTGACCAAATGGTGGAAGGCAGTTTATATACCAAAGAATGTACCAAAGATGCTCAAACCATTGTGCAAAATTGTCGCCAATCAAAAGATCTGCTGGAGGGCCTAAATGCCATGCGTGAACGGCGTCGGCCTGAGTTTACGGGTGAGATACGGTTAGAGGATGAAAAGCCAGAAGACCAGTAGCCGCTGCCTGTTCTTGTTATGAGGTTTTACTCTAAACCTCTTATCAATGGGCCCATATCATAGTTTGGATTCTTTAGTTTAGTGATAGCTTGAGGCATTAGTTTAAACCAATACACCTTTTGTAATTTTAAGTTTTTATACAGTGTGTCCATCATGCTTATAGTGGCAGACATATCATCAGCACCTGGAATATTAACGTGCCCTGTTCCTTGAGAATGAATGTTTTCAATCGTATCGTTTCTTGCAAGTTGCCCATCGATATAACCAACAACATAATGATACTTTTCAGTAGGAGATAATTCAGCCCATTCTTCTGAGGGCGTTTTTGCGCAAACACCTTGCACGGTGAAAGCTAATAATAGAGAGATAAAAATCCGCATATCAATACTCATAAAATTAAATTCAAAAGCATAAGGCTTTATAATACTTTGGCCCCCCTTATTTCGGGCCAAACAATTTCAGGTTAAGATTATTCTTATTTATTTACAATGGGTTAGAGAAAATAGGAGGGTTTTTGTGTCATTGACAAAAAAGCCTAATCCCTGCTTTTGTTTTCCAATCCATGGCCACTGATCAGAAATCACCACCCTTTAAATCAAACACTTTATGCCACGTTTCCTGTGAACAGAAGCCTATGGCTCCTGATCTGGGAGGTTTT
>JALQUJ010000025.1 GCA_023263825.1 Porticoccus sp. | reverse complement strand
CACCCGTGCTGCAGTAGAACTCGCTAAAGACTGGCGATCCGACCGAATTTTACGAAAGCTGGAAGCATTGCTAGCCGTCGCCAATAAAGAAGCTTCCCTTATTATTACCGGTAATGGTGATGTGATTCAGCCTGAAGATGATCTGATTGCCATTGGTTCTGGTGGCCCTTTTGCCCAATCCGGTGCACGGGCATTACTCGGCAACACAGATCTCGATGCAAAAAGTATCGTAGAAAAAGGGTTGGAGATTGCAGGTGATATCTGTATCTACACCAATCACAATCGCACTATCGAAGAACTTGAATACTAATTAAGCAAAGAATTAGATTACTAGCGCTCAGAATGGCTAAACAAATTTGTTGCCCTGCTGACCGCTCCCTATTTTAAGGTTTATTAACATGTCCAATATGACACCTCGCGAAATCGTCCATGAACTGGACAGCCATATTGTTGGCCAAGATGCCGCAAAACGCGCCGTTGCTATTGCTCTCCGAAACCGCTGGCGTCGCATGCAACTCGAAAATGATCTACGCAACGAAGTCACCCCAAAGAATATTTTAATGATCGGGCCAACAGGTGTAGGTAAAACTGAAATCGCCCGCAGGCTGGCACGACTGGCCAATGCACCCTTCGTGAAAGTTGAAGCGACCAAATTTACCGAAGTCGGTTATGTCGGTAAAGATGTTGAATCCATTATTCGCGATCTTGTTGAAACAGCTGTTAAACAGCTTCGTGAACAGGAAATGTCCAAAGTTCAGCAACGTGCTATGGATGCAGCGGAAGAGCGAGTACTCGATGCCCTATTGCCTCCAGCACGTGGTGTAGATGAAGAGCAAGAAGAATCCACAACACGGCAGTTATTCCGTAAAAAACTCCGTGAAGGCGAGCTGGATGACAAGGAAATCGAGATAGACATCAGTGATACCCCCATGGGTGTTGAAATCATGGCGCCCCCCGGTATGGAAGAAATGGCCAGCCAATTGCAGGGCATGTTCTCCAATATGGGGAAAAACAAAACCAGTAAGAAGAAAATGACCGTGTCCCAGGCCATGGTGCAAATTAGCGAAGAAGAAGCAGCCAAACTGGTCAATGAAGAAGAGCTAAAAATTCGTGCGGTAGAGTCCGCCGAGCAAAATGGCATCGTATTTATCGACGAAATCGACAAAGTGGCAAAACGAGGTGAAACCTCAGGTACTGATGTTTCCCGCGAAGGTGTACAACGCGACCTGCTGCCATTAATCGAAGGCTGCACCGTCACCACCAAGTACGGCATGGTAAAAACTGATCACATCCTGTTTATTGCTTCAGGGGCTTTCCACTTTTCCAAGCCATCAGATTTAATTCCCGAAATGCAGGGCCGCTTACCTATCCGGGTAGAACTCACCTCCCTTACCAGCGAAGATTTCGAGCGAATTTTGACAGAACCTAACGCCTCATTAACCGAGCAATACCGTGAACTGCTAGGTACTGAAAATCTTCCCGTAGAATTTGAACCTGAAGGCGTCAAACGTATCGCTGAAATAGCCTTTGAAGTCAATGAACGTACCGAAAATATCGGTGCCCGCCGTTTACACACTATTATGGAAAGACTACTGGAAGAAGTCTCCTTTGAAGCCGCAGATCTTGCCGCTAAAGGTGAAACCGTTAAAATTAATCAAGACTACGTGAACGAACACTTAAATGAAGTCTCTCAAGACGAGGATCTTTCACGCTTTATTTTATAAATTCACCATTATTACAAGTACTTAACTATGGCCCCAAGTAAGATAAAGCTTAACAAAGAAGAAGGCAGCCTATCATTGGAATACAGCGATGGTAGCCACTTTACACTGACGGGTGAATATCTTCGCGTACATTCACCCAGCGCAGAAGTACGGGGTCATGGCAAAGGGCAGGAAGTTCTTCAGGTTGGTAAAAAAGACGTCAAAGTCGCCAACCTGGAACCTTCAGGCAACTATGCAATACAAATCACATTTGATGACGGCCACGATAGCGGCATTTATAGCTGGGATTACCTCTATGACTTAGCCACAAATCACAGCCAGTATTGGGAAAAATATATTCTTTCATTACAACAGGCAGGCAAACATCGTGAAGCCAATGTACAAGTGGTTCAGCTTACAAATAAAGTGAGTGCATCTATTTATAATGAATAACCAAGTTATAACGAATGACCAAGCCACCTATTCCCTGAATTTTTTAGTCTTAACGCCGACTCCTTGTGGGACTTTTCTTTGATGACTTTCTTTTAACTCCTGAGCCTTTAGTTCCAGAACTTTTAGCTCCCGAATTTTTAGACGCACGATATTTAGGTGCTTTCCCACTAGGTGGCAAGCCCGTATGTTTTGTCAGCGCATGTCTGCCACCCCTTGCTTGTTGCTGCTTACCTTTCAGCTCCGCTTCTTCTGAGGGTACTAGCTGATGTTTTCCACTGCCGATTAACTTGGCCATTCCTGCCTTTTTAAGTGCTTCACGAACCAATGCCCAGTTATTGGGGTCGTGGTAACGAAGTAAGGCTTTATGCAAGGTTCTCTGTGCTTTGGTTTTTGCACTGAAGATTTTATCGCTTTTGTATTTTACTTTTTTCAGCGGGTTGCGCTCGGCGTGGTACATGGCAGTCGCAGAGCACATGGGTGATGGATAGAAGTTTTGCACCTGATCCACCCGAAACTCATTCTGCTTTAACCACATGGCAAGATTAATCATGTCTTCATCGCTAGTGCCTGGATGCGCAGAGATAAAATAAGGAATTAAATACTGCTCTTTACCCGCTTCTTTCGAATATTTGTCGAACATTTTTTTAAAGCGGTCATAGGTACCCATACCCGGCTTCATCATCATGGATAATGGCCTATCTTCCGTATGTTCCGGGGCAATTTTCAGGTAGCCACCAACATGATGGGTCACCAACTCTTTTACATATTCCGGGTCTTCCACTGCCAGGTCATAACGCAACCCTGAAGCAATAGCCACCCGCTTCACACCGGGTACAGCTCTGGCACGGCGATAGAGTTGGGTTGTGGAGCTGTGATCGGTAATCAGGTTTTTACAGATACCGGGGAAGACACAGGATGGTCGACGACAGCTTTCTTCAATTTCCTTACTTTTACAAGCGAGGTTATACATATTAGCCGTAGGACCACCGAGGTCAGAAATGGCCCCGGTAAAGCCAGGAACCATATCCCGGATTTTTTCTACTTCACTGATAATAGAATCTTCAGAACGGCTTTGAATAATCCGCCCTTCGTGTTCAGTAATAGAACAGAAAGTACATCCACCAAAACAGCCACGCATGATGTTCACGGAAAAACGGATCATTTCATAGGCAGGGATTTTGGCATCACCATAGGATGGGTGAGGAACACGCTGGTAGGCATGACCAAACACCCAGTCCATTTCATCAGTTTCTAATGGAATCGGTGGAGGATTCACCCAGAGTTCATGAATACCATGACGCTGTACCAGAACCCGAGCATTACCAGGATTAGTTTCTTTATGAAATACCCGCGATGCGTGGGCATAAAGTACCGGGTCATTTCTCAGTTTTTCATAGGATGGCAAACGAATATAGGTCTGCTCATCGCGATTGGACGCGGTATCGTCAATCTTTGCATCTGTGCTGGGCAGAATGGTAACCACTTGGGCTGCCTCAGCATCTTCTGTCTTAGCGGCATTGGATGCACAACTTGCAGGATCTTTTTGATCCGTTCGCTGGTAGGGGCTTAGTAACGCATCTATTTTCCCCGGTGAATCTATGCGGGTGGAATCTATTTCTCGCCAGCCTTCGGGAACGGCTTTACGAATAAATGCAGTGCCTCGAATATCAGTAATATCCGAAACCTTCTCTCCATTCGCTATACGGTGGGCCAAGTCAATAATTGCCCGCTCTGCATTACCATAAAGCAAAATATCAGCGGTGGAATCCACCAGTACAGAGCGGCGCACGGAATCAGACCAATAATCGTAATGGGCCAGACGACGTAAACTGGCTTCGATACTGCCAATGATCAGCGGCACATGTTTGTAGGCTTCTTTGCAACGCTGGGAATAGACCGTGACAGCGCGATCCGGGCGTTTACCGCCTACATTGTTTGGCGTATAGGCATCATCGTGACGCACCCGACGATCTGCCGTGTAACGGTTAATCATGGAGTCCATGTTTCCGGCTGTAACGCCGAAAAACAGATTGGGCTCACCCAGCGCCATAAAAGCATCTTTAGAGGTCCAATCCGGCTGAGCAATAACACCAACCCTAAAACCCTGAGCTTCAAGGCTACGGCCTATTACTGCCATACCAAAGCTCGGATGATCTACATAGGCATCGCCTGTAACGAGGATAATATCGCAACTATCCCAACCCAGCTCATCCATCTCCGCCCGTGACATGGGCAAAAACGGTGCCGTACCATAGCATTCAGCCCAATATTTACGGTGGGAGAATAATGGTGCCGCAGACTTTGCTGTGTATTGTTTGGAGGCTTGGGTCATAACCATTGGAAAATCGAGAAGGGTCGCGCATTATACAGATAAATCAGGGAGTTATCGAAGCTGTCCGATAAGCCTTATTTCAAAATATCTAACGCCACTGCTTCCGCCACCTTAATACCATCAATACCAGCCGATAATATACCGCCAGCGTAGCCCGCACCTTCCCCTGCGGGGTATAAACCCTGGGTATTGATATTTTGGTAGTCCTTTCCACGCCGTATACAAATGGGGGCGGAGGTTCTGGTCTCGACACCAGTTAAGACCGCATCTGCCATGAAGAACCCTTTAATTTTTTTCTCAAACTCAGGTATCGCCTCTCGAATGGCTTCGATGGCAAACTCAGGCAAAGCTTGGCTCAAATCTCCCAGTGTGACACCTGGTGTATAAGATGGAATAACTGACCCTAGCTCCATAGAGGGTTTATCTTCCAGGAAATCACCGACCAGCTGTGCCGGAGCATTGTAGTTTTTGCCGCCCAATTGATAGGCTGTGGTTTCTAGTTTACGTTGTAGATCAATACCGGCTAACGGATGTTCTGGATAATCTTTTTCCGGCTCAATACCCACCACAATAGCCGAATTGGCGTTGCGCTCATTACGTGAATATTGCGACATGCCGTTGTTGACGACACTGCCTTCTTCTGAGGTGGCAGCAACCACTGTTCCACCGGGGCACATACATAAGCTGTAAACACTGCGGCCATTTTTGCAGTGATGGACCAACTTATAATCTGCCGCACCAAGAATAGGATGGCCTGCTTGCTCACCAAATCTGGCTTTGTCGATTACAGATTGGGGATGTTCGATACGAAAACCGATGGAGAAGGGTTTGGGTTCGATATAAACACCCTGCTCCAATAACATTTGAAAACTGTCTCTAGCGCTGTGACCAATGGCCAAAATAATATGACGACTATGTAGGGTTTCTTTCTCGTCTGAAGCGGAGGTGATGGTGACACCCGTAATCTGACCGCTTTCATGTTCACCAAGCTGCTCTTCACAGATCTGGCGGTGGATAGTTTCTACTTTGCTACCAAAGCGGATTTCCCCACCCAGAGCAATAATATCGTTACGGATATTTTCAACCATAGTCACTAATTTAAAGGTGCCAATATGGGGCTTGCTGACGTACATAATTTCTTCTGGTGCACCGGCTTTTACAAACTCGGCTAAGACCTTGCGACCCAGGTGACGCATATCCTTTACTTGGCTATAGAGTTTGCCATCAGAAAAAGTACCTGCACCGCCCTCACCATATTGAACATTGGATTCGGTATTAAGCTTGCCTTCTCTCCACAGCCCCCAGGTGTCTTTAGTTCGCTGCCTGACTTCCTGACCTCGCTCTAACACAATGGGTTTAAGCCCCATTTGCGCCAACACCAACGCCGCCAACATACCGCAGGGACCAAAGCGAATCACAATAGGGCGTTGCTGAGTTTTGGAAGGAAAGCTATCCGCTGCTTCTGCAACAAATTGATAACGGGTATCAGGGCTTGGACGTACAAATGACTGATTGACGAACTGCTCTAATACACGCTTCTCCGCGGCAGCTGTTAGCGCCACGTCCAATTGATAAATTAGCAAGATTTTGTGTTTTTTTCGTGCATCGTAACTACGCTTGAACAAGCTAAAATTCTGCAGTTCATCCGCGGTTATACCCAATTTATGAAGAATAGTGGCTTGCAACTCCTCATCAGTATGATCAAGGGGTAGTTGTAAATCACTGAGTCGTAGCATGGTGGTTTAGCGTCGCTGGTGGTTAAACTATAATTAGAGGATTTGTATACATGCTCAGAGGTCGCGATTTTAACATAAGAACGGTCACCATAGAGACCACCACAAACGCTGCTCACTCCCATTTTCTTAGGTTATTCCCGGTGCTCAGATAGAAATTCTCTATCCTGAAAAAATCATCTAATTTCATATATTCACTCACCATATCTATGTAATATCACACCAATATCAACATAGAAGAGTACAAAATTGAGCTGAACAACTTCAAAAAAGTTTCGAATTTGAAGAGGTAAGCTCATCTACTATGCTTGATATTCAAACTATTAAAACTGGTTTATGAGTCTACAGGTATGAAAAAATATTTCGAAAATCTTGCCAAAGCCCTATTGGGGCAATCCTATAGTGATCTAGGCTCCACAGAACAAAGAGTCATTGATAGTATTGCTGAACAAACAACCATTTCCGAAAATGTTAATGAAACGTTTAGTGACACTCTAACCTTTGGTCAAAGAGTTGCAGACTCCGTAGCCGCTTTTGGTGGCTCGTGGTCTTTTATAGGGCTATTCTTTGCATTTATTGCGATATGGATTTTCACTAACACCTTTTGGTTAATATCAGATGAGCCTTATGACCCATACCCCTTTATATTGCTCAATTTAGGCCTCTCTTCGCTAGCTGCTTTCCAAGCACCTATTATCATGATGTCACAAAATCGTCAGTCCGCTAAAGATAGGATAAAACAAGAAGCTGCCTTTGAAATCAATTTAAAGCTTGAGTTAGAAATTCTCCGCCTGCATGAAAAAATTGATCGAATACATGGGAGTGGCGACCTATCATGAAAATAATTATTGCATTTATTCTACTGGCCACTTATCTCATTTGTATTCGTTTTGTAACTCAAACCATTACAAAAATAGGCTCTATAAAATCGGTTAAAAGCTATCGAATTAAGTACATAAGTAAAACGGTGAAGCTCGTTTTATCTGGGTTTTTTATCATTCTACTATTTTTATTTTTAGGCATTGAGTACTCACAGCTATCATTATTTTTATCTTCGGTATTTGCTATTTTAGGTGTCGCGTTGTTTGCTCAGTGGTCCATTCTCAGCAATATAACGGCTAGCCTGATTATATTTTTTGCTTTTCCCTACCGTGTAGGGGATATCGTAAAGGTTGTGGATAAAGATGAAGATATTTCAGGTATTATCGAGGAAATTTCTCTGTTTCACGTCATTATCAAAAAGGGGGATGACCTCATCACCTACCCAAACACACTTATTTTACAAAAAGCTGTTATAAAACTAGCACAGTTGCCAGATAGTCACCCCTTAAACAAAATTGAGGATTCTGACATTAAAGAATAGAAAACGATTAGAAAGCCTTTTTTGTGACTAACTTAATACCGACAACAATAAATTTCAGCAGCAGCGATATTATCGCTGCCCTACTTCTTATATTTATTATTTTATTTGTCTATATCGCATTTAATTTTACCAAATGGCGAAATAACTGGATCAAAAGTAAACCCTTCCCTAAGGAGTGGAATTCTCTTTTAACAGCGAATTTACCCATTTATTCATCTCTTGCTACTGAGGAAAAAAGAAGACTACAACAATTAATTCAACTATTTATCACCAAAAAACGCTTTGTAGGCTGCGCAGGTTTAACGGTTACCGATAACATGAAAGTGACCATTGCTGCTGAAGCCTGTTTATTACTTCTTAATCATCCAAAAACGGCGGTCTACCCTAAGCTTTATTCTGTGCTTGTATACCCAAGTGCTTTTCGTACCGAGCGAGAACAGCAACAATCAGATGGCACGGTATCCGTTGCTTCACGCAACCTTTCAGGGGAGTCCTGGAGCAATGGGAAAGTTGTTCTATCGTGGGATGATGTTGTTGCAGGTGCCTCTGACTTTACCGATGGTCAAAATGTTGTGTTACATGAATTCGCCCACCAATTGGATTCCCACTCAGGTTCCACTAATGGTGCGCCTCCACTTCGCCGCAACACCTATAGTACCTGGTCTAAAGTGTTGTCTGATGAGTTCGAAGACCTTCAAAAAGCCTGTTTTCGACGCCATAAAACAGTGATGGATCATTACGGTGCAACTAATCCCGCTGAATTCTTTGCCGTAGCTACAGAAGCATTTTTTGAAAAGCCCAAGCAGTTATACCTAAAACATCAAGGGCTCTACGAAGAACTACGCTTATACTATCAAGCAGATCCCAGACAGTGGCATCAATAAAACTATCGTTTTTCCATCAATTTTTTACCTAGGAGAAAATTAGAATGAGCAATCAATTCAGTAGTGGCAGTTGTTTGTGTGGAAAAGTGAGCTACGAAGTCTCAGGTAATTTAGGTATTTTTCAATACTGCCATTGCAGTCGTTGCCGAAAATTTACTGGTAGTGCCCATGCAGCCAATATTATTATTGCCATTGAGCATTTTAAATGGATATCGGGAGAAGAATTAGTTGGAAGCTATATTCCCGAGGAAACCAAACATTTTGCCACTGCTTTTTGTAAGAATTGTGGCTCATCTCTTCCTTGGCTTGGCAAGAGTAAAAAAGCCATAGTTGTACCTGCTGGCACCCTGGATACCGACCCTGGTATACGACCGTCACAGAATATTTTTTGTGACTCTGATGCCCCGTGGTATAGGGAAGCTAGTGAGTTACCAAAATACTCTAAGTTACCCAAATAGAGTGAGTTGCCAAAATAAAGTGAGCCACCAAGATAAATGAATTACCAAAAAAGAAATACTTTTATGATTTTAGAAAAACTCTTTATCTAACGTTCCTATTATTTCTCTTGTTTCTTATTCAACAGTCCTAATTTAACCTGAGAGAACTGTTGTAGTGGAATCATACTCCAACGCTCCACTACAACAGATTTTACAGCTTAAAATGACAGCAATTAAATCACTGATCAAAATAAGAATAGCTTTTTACCCAAAAAAGAAGAATGGTTTCTTGTTGTGGTTTTTTACTTTCTTCCTCGTGCTATTTTTTGTTTCAAAAGGGTATTCATCAGAAATCCAATCACCTGCTGATGAAATAGAAAAATGGCATTTTTCAAGCGGCCCCAAGCAAACTCAAATGTTAGAGTTGTTCACCTCTGAAGGCTGTAGCAGTTGCCCTCCAGCAGATCGCTGGCTGAGCAACTTGAAAAACTCCCCTGATTTATGGGTGAGTATTATCCCCATTGCTTTCCATGTGGATTACTGGAACAACTTAGGTTGGAGAGATCCATTTTCTTCACGAGGAAATAGTTTTCGACAACGAACCTATCGCCAGTTACGTTATGTAAATGCTGTTTACACCCCTAGCTTTATTTTGAATGGATTGGAATGGCGTGGCTGGTTTAACCAAGACCCCATACCCAATAGAACACATAAAGATGTGGGAGAGCTCTCACTAGAAGCAACAATGCTGGATAACAAAATAATATTTGATGCCAATTTTATACGCTCGGGTGTAACTGGCACAAAAATATATCGCTCCACTTCATCCATCCAGTTGACACTGAATGTTGCACTATTGTCCATGAATCAAAAAACTGATGTGCCCTTGGGGGAAAATAAAGGGAAAACACTTCATCATGATTTTGTGGCCACGAACTTACAATCGATACCCTATCCAGTTGCATCAGTAATCGATGAAGAAAGTCAGCCCCTTAATTGGCAGGGGGAATTAGACCTAACTACTTGCCAAGATTGTGCTATTGCCGCTTGGGTTAGTAAAACCGGAAACCAACAACCCATACAAGCTACTGGTGGTTATCTTAAGTGGTGGGACTAGTGATAATAATGAGCTATCCAAATTCTTTTACCAGTAAAATACCAGAATAACCCCTACCCAAACATAACGTTATATCAATGTACTGAAACCAAGCCCACCACCAACTTATTGGTGGCTTCATTTAATATCTCAGTTACAACTTCCTGGTATTTTTGTTCATCAGCTTGTAGTTCATAATGATCAATATCTGCTTGATTTTCACTTGAGCCCAAATTAAGCCAACTCAGTGTCTTTTCCACAAAACCCTCAGCTTTATCTGAAGATTTTATAATCACTGTCATATCACCCACTTTTTTACTACTTTGTAGCGACTGATCCAATGTAACGTTCACCACAGGGTTAGGACAATAACCTTCGCACCTAGAGGCCTTAAACCCATAAAACTGTATTCTGGAACCAGCTCTTATCCTGATCATCGGCTCTACCACAATATTCTTCACTACCTTCAATGTAGATTTAACTTGTTGTCTTGTGTGGGTAACATATAAGGTCACATCCATCACCGAAGCATTCATTTCATTAAGAATATTACTTACTTCCTTTCCCCTGTTATTTATAACTTTATTTTCAATATCTCCATATTCCCAACTGGCATAGCCTCTATCTAAAGAACGAGTAGGGTCAGATACTTTTAGACCTGTAGGCACTACATGAGTAGCCTCCAGGCCTGATGGGGGGGTTTCTTTAGACTGAATCTTCGAATCCAAGAATCTTTGATACGTGGGCGAAATTTCAAGCGACAGCATCGGCAACACATTTACGCCATACTTCCTCAACCCACCGACAAAAGTGCTGTAGACCTGATCAGTAATGCTCTGTAATGTTTCGTCCGTGACACCAATTAATCTGGCATCAACGGCTACATTCTCTTCACTATCGTCATTTAATTCAGGCGGACTAAATTTAGTAAAAAAAACCACTCTAAAATATGGCACCACAACAGGGTCTTCGCGACTCACTTCCTCTGTACTACCAGAGACCTTTATGCCTGAAACATTTACGCTAGAGGTTTTTTCACTAGAGGCTTTTACAACACTGATATCCGACACGGATAACGAGTCATTATTTTTAGGGATAACTTCAGCCACAGGTTGATTAGCAGCCCCAATCTCAACAATAGGTGCTGCAGTCTCTTTTTGAAATGGCCAACATCCTGATAATGCCAGCAATACAACTAGCATTGGTATAACACGCATTCCTATTCCCTAAATCTGACAATTCCTAATTGTGATGCTGGCCAATAAGAAAATCTAAATCAGCCCCATTTTTTATTACTGACCACTTGTTAGTGAAGCCACTAGCTTACCCGTAGCTTCCTTAAGTGTTTCCGTTACAACCTTTTCATACTTAGCCGAATCAGCATGAAGTTCATATCGGTTAGTGCTGTTGTATTGAGCATTTTTTCCAGGTGTTAACCAAGTTAGTGCTGTAACTGCAATATCAGCAGCTTTATCACCCGATGTGGTTGTTTCACGCAGCTCTCCCACCTGCTCTGTTTTGTACACAGGTTGGCCTAATCTAGCATTAGCAACTGTATTCGGGCAGTAACCAACACATTTAGACGATTCCAAACCGTAGAACTGCATGACAGACCCTGGAGTCACTGTTGTCGTTTGACCAATACTAATGCCTGTTACAACCCGAAGTATTGATTCTACTCGCTGGCTTAAGTAAGTAACATAAAGTGTCACATCCATCAAAGATGCATTCACCTCTTTCATGATGTTCATAATTTCCAAACCACGTGTAATTTTAGTATCAGAGGCCTTCATTCCAGAGGGCGTTACATAAACAGCATCTGGCCCAAATAATGCTTTATCCTTGTACAGGGTCTGCCCCTTAAACTTCTGATAGGTAGCTGATTTTTTCAAAGATGAAGCTGGAAGTATCTCGATGCCCTTTTGGTTCATTTGCGCCACAAAATTTTTATAGGCCTGATCAGTAATACGTTGTAGCGCATCATTATCTACCCCCACCAACTTAGATTTAATAATGACTTTGTCACCGCCATTACCAGTAAATCCACCGGGGTTGTTTTCCATATAGTATGCTACGCGAAAGTAAGGCACGACAGCACGGCTCTCTCCCTAAACTGCTTTCGAACCGCTCACTTCAACATCTTTGGTCTTGGAAAGCCCCATAAACCCGCCTTTCTGAACGGTAGGTGCTACATTGTCTGCTTGTTTAACTGGCGCACAAGCTGATACAACCAACAACGCTGATAAAAATAATATAAAACGTATTTTGTCTCCCTAGATATTCTAAATATTAAAAAATTAAAGCTATTCCATTGACCTAAGCAATCTAAGCCTAGCCAGAAAGTGCGAAGTAAACTGGATAATTGCCTGACCGGTCAAGAACATTTCTCTTCTATTCCCTCACAACTTCTTTTTTCATGACAGAAAAATGTTGAACAACTACACTCTACCTCCAATGAAAGCAGAATATGTTGATATAGTGATTGTCGGTGCTGGATTATCAGGCATTGGGGCCGCTTGGCATTTACAAAACAAGTGCTCAAACAAACGTTATCTTATTCTTGAAAGTAGAAACACTCTGGGAGGGACGTGGGATTTATTTCGTTACCCAGGTATTCGTTCAGATAGCGATATGTTTACCATGGGTTACCAATTTAAACCGTGGCAAGACAACCGTACCATGGCCGATGGTGCGTCTATTCTCAATTATGTAAAAGAAGCTGCATCAGAAAATGATATAACCCAAAAAATACGCTATGGCCATAAATTAACCACTGCTTCGTGGTCAAGTGAGAAGGCCATATGGACCCTCACAGCTCAATGTCAACGAACGGGGGCCATAACAAAAATTCAATGCCAATTTTTACTTATGTGTGCTGGCTACTATCACTATGACGAAGGTTACCGCCCTGAATTCAAGGGCAAAGAAAAATTTCAGGGAACGCTTATCCATCCCCAACACTGGCCAGAAGATCTGGATTACAGTAACAAAAAAATTGTTGTCATTGGTTCCGGAGCGACAGCAATAACATTAGTGCCTGAACTGGCAAAGAAAGCACAGCATGTCACTATGTTGCAACGTTCCCCTTCTTATATTTTGTCTCTACCGGCTAAAGATAAAATATCCAGCCTGCTAAAAAAAGTTCTGCCCCTAAAATGGGTGTATGCATTAATTCGAAAGAAAAATATTGGACGCCAACAATATTTATACCGATTAACCCGCACTCATCCGGAAAAAATAAAAAACTATATCTCGAAAATGGCCAAGAAAATTTTAGGCCAAAATTACGATATCGATACCCACTTTTCCCCTTCCTACAACCCTTGGGATCAACGCCTTTGCTTTATCCCCGACAATGACTTTTTCAAATCCATACAATCAAATAACGCAACCGTTCTCACAGATCAAATAGATAGCCTTACTGAAACGGGCATTCAACTTCAATCTGGCGACAAAGTAGATGCTGACATCATTGTTACCGCAACGGGCTTTAACATTGAAATATTGGGAGGCACTGAATTTTCTGTAGATGGTAAAAATGTCGACTTTTCTAAGACCTATACCTACAAGGGTATGATGTATTCCGATGTACCTAATATAGCCTCGATCTTTGGGTACATTAACGCGTCCTGGACACTACATGTAGATTTAATTGCCGACTATATCTGTAGATTAATCAATCATATGGACTCAACTGAAACACAGCAGTGCACACCAACACTCAGAGAATCGGATAAAAATATGCCCTCCCGTCCCTGGATTGATAGCTTTTCCCCTGGCTATATCCAGCGAGGTATTCACTTGTATCCCAAACAAGGAAGCCATGAACCCTGGTTAAACACGCAAGACTACAAAAAGGATAAAGAAAATTTACAAAATTCACCCATAGATGATGGCATTATGATCTTCAGTAAGAAGAAAGAGGTTACAGAATGAATCTTCATGAAAAAATCAATTACCTGGAATTTCCAGCCAGGGATACTTTGCATCAATCAGCTTAATTTTTTCGCTTTCGTCTTTTACTTTTATCTTAATCTGTTCCTGCTCATAAGTAGGTTCTACCCAAACTCGAGCGTAACACTCTCCAACCTTTGAACTCGGTGGTAACAATGTGTCATCAGCCATTGAATTACTCTGAGAAGAGGAAGCTTGTGACTTAGACTGCTGCTCAACCATTGCAGCAGCTTTCTTCACTTCCATTTCCTTTGCAGACAGCATTTTTTCTCTGTTCTCTATCTGTTTTTCTCGCTTCATGAGCTCACTTTGGGTTAACTGCTGATCGTTACCCGTACCTGCACAACCCGCCAATACCATAATGGCTAATGACAGGGGTAACACTGCTATTTTTGTATTTCCTTTTTTCATGATCTATTCGCTCCTCGCAACAATAATGCTAAAAACTGCACTGGTAGGAAGAGCCTGATAAATAAACATGCCCTTCAGAGATTTTCAGCTTCCATCATCACACCCTCTTTTCACAATAGGTCGAAGAGTATCTTTACGTTGTTTTTACAAGGGATCTCAGAGTGTTAGCTGGCCCAAATACACATGATATGTGGTTGGCCCTTCATGATAAGTTTAGGTATTCAATAACGCTCTAATGTTTGTTTTTTTACATTTAAAACCATCAACTACCTTGTTTTGTATCAAAACCTGTATCGGGACAGTTCTACCTAGGCCGTGTACAATATCTGCCTCTTGAAATCTGGCTTCCTAAGCTATGGCAGACAACAACACAGCTATGACTAACGATAAAACCACACACTTCGGTTTTAAGACCGTACCCGTTGAAGAAAAAGCTTCCCGTGTAGCAGATGTATTTCATTCAGTAGCGGGCAAATATGACCTGATGAACGACTTGATGTCCGGAGGCATTCATCGCCTGTGGAAGCGCTATACCATTGAGCTATCTGGGGCCAGAAAGGGGCATCGGATACTCGATATAGCTGGTGGTACTGGAGACTTAACAGCCAAGTTTTCCAAGATCGTTGGCCCAACTGGAGAGGTTGTTCTAGCCGATATTAATGACTCAATGCTCAAGGTTGGCAGAGACAAACTGGTCGATAAAGGCTATGCCAGCAACGTACGCTACGCACAGGCAGATGCCCAATATTTGCCCTTTCCAGACAATACTTTTGACTGTATTACCATTGCCTTTGGTTTACGTAATGTCACGGATAAAGATTTAGCACTACGTTCCATGAATCGCATCCTTAAACCAGGTGGCCGTTTACTGGTATTGGAATTCTCAAAACCCACCAATGGCATGCTTGAAAAAGCTTACGATTTTTACTCTTTCAACCTACTCCCTAAAATTGGTGGTTTAGTAGCAAACGATACTGAAAGTTATCAATACTTGGCTGAATCCATTCGTATGCATCCAGACCAGGAAACCTTGAAAGGTATGATGAATGAAGCAGGTTTTGTAAACACGGAATATCACAATATGACCGGTGGTATTGTTGCACTACATAGAGGTTTTAAACCTTGATCTTCGACTTTTTTTCAGACAATCCAGTCAACACGGTAAAAACCTCGGCGTTGATGACTGTCGAATCTGTCATCAATAAAGCCCTGGAGTTTGACCCAGCAACGCAAAATGCCATGGGTGAACTGGCAGGAAAAGTCCTCGCTATAGAATGCACTCTGCCACCTTTAACGTTTTACGCTGTCCATAGTGAAACGGATATTAGTCTTTTTGGACAATATGAAGGCGAAGCTGATACAACCATCCGTGGCAGTTCATTATCATTAGCTACTTTGGCCATCGATGGGCAAGATCGAGTGTCATTTTTTGATACCGGTGTTGAAGTACGCGGCGACCACGATTTATTGCGACAAATAAGAAAGATTCTAAAAAATCTGGATATCGATTGGGAAGCTGCCCTTGCCCAACTTATTGGCGATGTCCCTGCCCATCTCATTGGAGAGTCCCTACGCACTTCAGCCAAATGGCAAAAAGATGCTATGGAAAGAGCGAGTAGTGCTGCCGCTGAATTCAGCCAGGAAGAGATTCGCCTGACACCCAGTAAAAATGAAGTAGAGCATTTTAATGGTGAGGTAAAACATCTGGCTAATGATGTAGATCGACTGGCTGCACGGATCAACAAATTAAGTGTAACGCTAGATCAAAAGTCTGAAGCTCAAAAGAGCTCAAACACATCATCAAACAAAAAGAATGAAAATAGCTAAATGGAGATAATAAACGTTGTCACGTATTAACCGTCTGGCTTCTATTCTGCGTACTGTTACCCGTTATCGCCTTGACACCTTCCTTGATAAAGAAAAGCTGCCAAGAAGCATTCGGCTGTTACTTGTTGCCAATAAATTCCTGCCTGCAGCAAAGCAGCCCCGTGGCGAACGCCTGCGTCATGCATTGGAAGACCTCGGTCCTATTTTCATTAAATTCGGGCAATTGCTCTCCACGCGACCTGATCTGATTCCCCCTGATATCTGTGCCGAATTAGACCAACTACAAGATAACGTCGCACCTTTCGACAAAGATCAGTTCGTTTCTATTGTAGAAGAAGCCCTCGGCGATAGTATCGACAACCTGTTCCTTCAATTTGACCGAGAACCACTAGCCTCTGCTTCAGTTGCACAGGTTCATGCTGCGGTATTACAAGATGGTCACGAGGTTGTCGTTAAAGCCATTCGTCCCGGCATTGAAAAAACCATAGAACAAGATATCAAATTGATGTTTTCCATGGCCAAGTGGTTAGAAGCTAACACCATTGATGGCCGCAGAATGCGACTGACAGAGGTTGTCAATGACTACCGCAATACCATCTTTGATGAGCTAAACCTACAACGGGAAGCAGCCAACGCCTCCATGCTGCGCCGTAATTTTGATGGCTCCCCCATGCTCTATGTGCCAGAGGTCTACTGGTCACACTCCAATGAAAAAGTGATGGTGATGGAGCGTATTTATGCCACCCCCGTCACCGATGTTGAAACCCTGCAACAACACAATGTGGACTTTAAAGTGCTGGCCGAGCGCGGTGTGGAAATCTTTTTCACCCAAGTGTTTGAGCACAACTTCTTCCATGCCGATATGCACCCTGGCAATATTTTTGTCGACCCCAGCAACCCCAAACAGCCCAAATACCTGGCAGTGGACTGCGCTATTATCGGCACACTCGCAGAAGCAGATCAGTATTATTTGGCCCGTAATCTACTGGCTATTTTCCGCCGCGATTACCGACAGGTAGCAGAATTACATGTGCTATCCGGTTGGGTGTCAGAAAATACCAATGTAGGTGAATTTACCGCGGCGATACGAACCGTTTGTGAACCTATTTTTGAACGCCCACTACGTGAAATATCCTTCGGCCAACTACTGGTTAGCCTGTTCCGTACCGCCCGCCGCTTTGATATGGAAGTGCAGCCTTCACTGGTGCTACTGCAAAAAACCCTCCTCAATATTGAAGGGTTAGGCCGCCAGATCTACCCAGACCTGGATTTATGGGCAACAGCCCATCCCTTTCTCGAACGCTGGCTTAAAGAACGCTTCCAACCAAACGCTCTGGTAGAACAACTAAAACGCCATGGGCCTGAATGGTTGGAACAGTTCCCACAAGTCCCTCAGCTTATTTTTCAAGGCCTTGAGCGACTTCAATCCGGCGATCATACTGCTCCAAGGCCAAGAACACCCATTCAAGACATTAAGCCTAAAAGCCGATTGAAAACCTGGGGTGGTTCTGCCCTGGTCGGTATTGGCTTAGGCATAGCTTTCCCCCACTGGGCAGAAAGTGCGCAGCAAATGCCGGTTAGCAGCCTGATTTTGGCTGGCTTTGGGATATTACTGTTACTGCTTCGGTAAATAATCCATATTGCCCATATAACCACAGCTGTCATAATGGCGCCCATGACTGACTTTCTTGATGAAATAACCTGGGATGAAGACGGATTGCTCCCCGCTATCGCACAGGATGCAGAGACTGATCGTATTCTGATGGTTGCCTGGATGAACCGGGAATCCCTTGCCTTAACAGCAAAAGAGCAAAGAGCGGTATATTGGTCTCGTTCCCGCCAAAAATTGTGGCGCAAGGGTGAAGAATCCGGCCATGTACAACATGTGAAAGAAATACGATTGGACTGCGATAGCGATGTTATCGTGTTAAAAATTGAACAGGTTGGTGGAATTGCCTGCCATACCGGGCGAGAATCCTGTTTTTACCGGGTATTACAAGATGGCACATGGCACACCGTTGACCCGGTACTAAAAGACCCCAAGAATATTTACTCATAAGAGCATATTTGCTCATAAGCGGTAATCACTTATATGGCCAATGATGTACTTAAACAGTTAACTGATGTTCTGGAAGCTCGTCGGAATGCTTCTCCAGACGAATCCTATGTGTCCAGCCTTCACCATAAAGGCCTAAATAAAATTCTTGAAAAGGTTGGAGAAGAAAGCATTGAGACCATATTGGCTGCAAGAGATGCAGAACAAAGTGGGGAAACAGATAAACTGATCTATGAAACGGCTGATTTGTGGTTTCATTCCTTGGTAATGCTGTCCCATCTAGGTGAAAATGCCCAATCAGTTCTGGATGAGCTGGAACGACGGTTCGATTTATCTGGCCTTGAAGAAAAGGCTAACCGCAACCAAAATTAAACTAGTAAAGATGGAATAAAGAGAGACTCTTATGGGATTTGGCTGGCAGGAACTATTAATTATTCTGGTCATTGTTGCCTTAATTTTTGGCACTAAAAAACTACGCAATATTGGCTCTGACCTTGGTGGTGCTGTTAAAGGTTTTAAGGACTCAGTTGCCAAAGAAGAGGAAGAAAAAGAAGAAAGTGCCTCTTCTGAACAGATTAGCGATGAAACCAGTCAGTCTTCAGGCGATCTGACTAAAACTCAAAAATCCACTGAGCAAAAAAACTCTGCCTCAGAGTAAAGCGTAAAACCCAAGATATAACAGGTCTACTTTACGCAGCTCTTAGGCAACTTTTAAGCAACTTTGAGTTAGACAATACTAAGGTAACTAACCGCCCTAATGTTTGATATCGGCTTTTTAGAGATTCTCGTTATCGCAGTGATTTCACTGATCGTGATGGGGCCAGAACGCCTGCCCCAAGCCTTAAGAACATTTGCACTTTGGTTTGGCCGTATAAGGCAGCAATTCCGTTCCGTTCGTGCAGAGCTTGAAGATGAAATTGGTATCGATGATGTTCGCCGCCAATTGCACAACGAAAACATACTCAAAGATCTAGAAGATGCTAAAAATAACATAGCAGATACTATGAATAGCAATAGCCCTGAAGCAGATCAAACCGAAAATAACACATCAAAACAAAACAGCGCTTCAGATATTCTCCCCTCTCCTGACAAGAATCAAAAATGACGGATCAAGAGCTTTTTAGCCAGTCATTTCTGGCCCATATTGTTGAATTAAGAAATCGGCTCATTCGTTGTATTGTCGTCGTATTAGTCATCGTCATTGGGCTGTTTGCCTTTAGTAACGACTTATATCTTTATATTTCTGAACCACTCAGAGCACAACTACCAGAAACATCAACCATGATCGCCACTGATGTGGCCTCACCGTTTCTCACCCCATTCAAGTTAACTCTAGTACTTTCATTTTTTGCAGCTATGCCCTTTATTCTCTATCAAGTCTGGGCCTTTGCTGCACCTGGCCTGTACAAGAAAGAAAAAATCATCATGCTGCCGCTGTTCTTTTCCAGTGTGTTCCTATTTTATGGCGGCATGGCCTTTGCGTACTACGCAGTATTTCCTTTGGTCTTTCTGTTCTTCACCAGCATTGGTCCAGAAGGTGTGGCAGTGATGACGGACATTCGTAGCTATTTGGATTTTGTTCTCAAGCTGTTCTTTGCTTTTGGACTTAGTTTTGAGATACCCATTGCCGTGGTCATCCTGTCCTGGGTAGGTGCGGTAAATCCGGATGAATTAGCCAAGAAACGGCCTTACGTTTTTGTCCTTTGCTTTGTGCTCGGCATGTTGCTGACGCCACCTGATATTATTTCCCAAACACTACTGGCAGTGCCTATGTGGCTGTTGTTTGAAGTGGGTATTTTCTTTGGGCGATTAGTCCATAAAAAAAATCCAGAATAAGTCCACACACCCTAACAAATACTTACTTAATTCCCCCGCGTTTAAGCTCCGTGCTAATTTGCACTAAATAGTGGCAAACCCATTCTCCCTGCACCCAAATTAATTATTTACAGGCTTTTTTAAACCAACGTAACAACTAAAAACCCATATTATTCAATCTATTAAGTATTATTTTTATTTTTGGCACTATCGAACAAATACAACTTTGCAAATCTTCCTGGGCTAAAGTAGAACCTATCGCCGATGATGCAGCAGCCCTTTTCTACGGCAATCTATTTGAGGCAGACCCATCATTGCAATCCCTGTTTAAAGGCGATACGAAAGCTCAGGGAAAGAAGTTAATGGCAATGATCACATCAGCTGTCAATATGCTGGATCGGCTTGATGAGCTGGTGCCCGTAGTAAAGTCACTGGGTAAACGCCATGTTGCTTACGGTGTAGAGGATTCTCAGTATGACACTGTGGGTGGTGCTTTAATCAAAACTCTTGATATGGGATTAGGCGATGATTTTACCAGTGAGGTAAAAGAAGCCTGGGTAACCGCCTACAATGTGTTGGCTACAACCATGATTAATGCCTCTCATGAGGAACCTGCAACGTAGGACTCTACAGGTTTAAATTTTTCTTAAATCAATGATGCTTTAGCCGGGCATGGATGTTCGGTTATCATTGAAAGAAAAAACTACCCTGCCGGCTCTGTACTCTCAATTTTTATTGATGCTGTAACAAATACCAGAGTTTATCTATGCCCTGTTCAAGAATGTGCAACTCTTTGGCTAATGGTCCCTTGTACTGCTTATCTTGGTATTGCTCACCATAAAGCCTGATAAAATCTATTCCTGGATGACCGTAAGCTGCATACTCCCAATCCAGCAGAAACAGTTTGCCCTCTGACTCCATAATATTTTCAGGAACCAAATCATGATGATTGATCACAGGCTGCCAATTAGCCTGATCTATCATTTCAGCAGCTTCAAGAAGCTCTGCAAGATATATCTTTTCAGACTGTTGAAACGACTCTGACCCTGGTAGTTGCTGAATATAGTGTTGGCAGTAGGTAACATAATTTCTTTTTATGCTGTTTTTAGGGACTGGAATTTTTTGGATTTTATCTAACAAATTCTCTAATTTGCACAAATTCTCCTGACTGTTAAAGTCACTTTGCTGCCAACATTTTCCATCAATATATTGGGATACTAAAACTTGCTCAGACATAAAAAATGTTTGAGGCACACAACCTAATGTAGAGACCAGAGTCAATATTTCTGATTCACTTATCCGATTAATACCAAGATGACTGCTATTTTTTGCATTAACTCTAACAACTACTTTGCCGCAATCTGTATCCACCACAAAAGAATGGTTGGTTTTACCCCCATGCAACTCTCTTACTAAAACAGGTTTAGCGGCCAAAGGCATGTTCCAGCTTTGCCAATCAGACAGCGCTTTTTGCAACCATTCGTCAATGGTATTCAAGATGAACAACTCGCTAACTGAACAGCTTCACTTTGCCGTTTATAGGTTTTTTTCCAGCTGAAATAACCAACGGTAGCCAGAATCACATACAAAACAAATAACGCAACGGTCTGGTATAACTCTCGATCTAAATAAAGATAAATCGATGCAGCATCAATGACGATCCAGTAGAGCCAGTTTTCCAAAATTTTTCGTGCCACCATCCAGGTGGTTAATACTGCACCCCAAGTAGTAAATGAATCTAAATAAGGTAAGTGAGCATCAGTTTTTGCTGCCAATAAATAACCTGAAACAATCGAAATTAGAATGATAGAAAAGATAGCAAGAAGGTGTAGCTGTGGCCTCCAGGATGATATTTGAACACCCTCGTGGTTCTGCCCTCCCCTACGCCATTGATACCAGCCATACACGGCCATAACCAGATAATAAATATTCAGAAGTGACTCCATATACAACTGAACATCACCGAAAATCCAGGTATAGATAGCAGTACTAAAGAAAGCACAGTACCAACACAGACTGTTTTCTTTTAGAGCAAATAACAAATAGGCAATGGAAAAAGCCACTGCCACGGTTTCTAGTGTTAGCCAATATATGACCTGGTCAAACACCGACTATAACGCCTCATATCCGGGAATATATTTCACTACATACACTGCCATCCCAAACTCCTTGTAACAGGCTAAGATCGTTTCCTGTACAGCTTGCATGGCATGTTCATAATCACCCTGTACCACTGTACTGGTTGGAAATGTAGTAATTTTAAGATCGCTATATTGATTTATTTTCTCGATAAATCCATCAATGGGAGGAATAAAATCCTCTCGATTGGGATACATACTGACATCAATAGTTAATTGCATGGCTAACCCTCCATAGGAAAAATGACCAACACGAAACCTCACAGTTGGCCATATTCTAAAAACCATTAAAAACGATATTTAACCGTCCCACCAACTATCCTTGGTTCACCGTATTGATAGTAAGGTTCAGTAGCGTAAAAGTTGCGTGGATCATTACCAAAACTGCCAAAACCACGAACGATAACATCCCGGTCTGCCAAATTACGCCCCCATAGTGAGAGCTCCCAATCAGCTAACCGATAGTTTAAACGTGCGTTGACCAATTCATAACGATTGGTTTTAGCATTATGTCGAGGTGATAAATAGAACGATTCCTTACCTTCTAATTCCAACCCTGCTGTCAAGTTATGAGCAAGTGCTAATTCAACACCCACAGCAAACTGGTAAGACGGTGCATGTGCCTGCTCACGTCCATCTAAATCTTTAGCAATACCATTAACAGGGTCAGCTTCCACATGGCTGAAACTTTCAAAGTCTTTAAAGGTTGCACGAAGTAATCCCAGGCTGCCGTAAAACTGCATAATATCCGAGGCCAACCAGGTGAATTCCAGTTCCGTGCCATAATTTGCTCCCTTTTCAGCATTATCAATAAAGTCGGTAAAACTACAGGGGCAATCGTTACCTGAAATGGGTTCTACAAGTGACTGTTTAACCTGCAATTTTCTCCGCTTTTGATAAAATAAGGCCAGCTGGGTTTGTAATGTTCCATCCAACCAGTCGCCTTTAATGCCTGCCTCAAAATTCCACATATATTCCATATCAAAGGAACGCGAAGATACAGCCAATGAAGGATCACTATTTACTCCTCCCGCCTTATAGCCACGTGCAACCAAACCGTAGACCATGGTGTTATCCGTAATATGATATTCAAGCCCTAATCGGCCACCCCACAGACGTTCGCCCTTATCATTATTGACACCATCACTATCCCAATAATCGGCATTACGATATTCCAGTCTCAGCCCCGAAATTAATCTCAGGTTATCCGTAAGCTGGGAACCTAACCGACCATATATCGCATAGTTTTTAGTATCGAAATCACTGACAAAGTCGCCAGGATTGAACGTATATTCACGTAATAAAGACTCCTCCTGATCACGATAATAAACACCCAATACCCAATCAGTTGTATCGTTAAACAGCAATCCCTGATCTTTCGACACTAAACGTAAATCAACGGTTTTGGTTTCTCGGTCCCGAAGGTAGTTATCAAAGGAAGAATAGGCCCAACCATCACAGGGTTGCCCTGAACAAATATCTGTAAATGTCCAATCTTCATCGTAGCTGTATTCAAGATTACTCTCGGCGTAGCTAATCTGGGAAACCACATCAAATTGCTCTGCGCCTTTCCAAGTCGACTCCACAGCAAATGCTGTAGATTCCTGACGATCATGGCCCGGCTGATCCGATAAAGTATGGCGATTGTTATCTAATGAGAAACTGTCGTAGCCGTTATCTGCATCCAGATAAAAACCTGTGAACTTTATTTCCAATTCTTCGTTTGCTTGCCAGTGCAATTTACCCCGAATAGTTTGCTCGTCGATATTATTGGTGTCGTCACGATTGAGGAAATCGTTTTCCACATAGCCGTCACTTTTATGCTGCTGCACAGCCAAGCGATAACCCAGGTTATCCGTCACAGGGCCACTGATCACACCACTTACTGTGCGAGTTTCGTATTCGGCAAAAGATGTTTCGAAGTTTCCCTCAAAACTTTCAGAGGGATCGTTTGATCTCATATCAATCAAACCTGCCAGAGCATTTGCGCCAAAGAGCGTGCCCTGTGGTCCTCTAAAAATTTCTATTTGCTGAACATCCAGTGCCGTTGCTGCGCCACCAATACCGCTGAAATCAATGCCATCAATCAGAATACCAACAGAGGGATTGACCGGTTCAATAAACTGACTGCGTTCACCGATACCACGAATTTGAAAGAATCGGCCCCGAGAAGCACCACTGGAAAAGTTCACGTTGGGAACCAGATTCAACACCTGTTCCAAATGCTGGGCACCACGGCGATGAATCGTTTCACTATCAACCACGCTGATACTGTTGCCGGTATCCAGTAAATTCACATCACGGAATTCAGCCGTGACTACAATTTCTTCAAAAATAGAGCCTTCAGCTTTTTCAATAATAGAGCCCTCAGCTTCATTAATAACAGAGCCCTCAGCTTCTTCAAAAAGAGAGCCTTCGACGGGGGTATTTTCAAGAACATCGGTGGCATAACCACTATGAGAAAAGAAAAGAATAGTGGCCAAAAGGCCGGATTTAAATGGTAATAATTTATTCACTTACATGAGCCTCGTTAACATAGGTTAATGAGACCCGGATATGGGAAAGATGGAACGATACTTAATCAACAGTACTTTTCTAAAAAATTGTTTATCAACAATGTCGATTAAACAAATACAGACTGTTGCGCCCTATCCCTACGCCGGTACTATCCGGATCAGGTTCAAAGGGTCCATCCGAAGATGTCTCAGGCTCTCGCCCCCCCTTAGGAAAATCGTTTAGTTTTTGATAAATAGCTTCATCAAGCACTTTACGACGGTGCCATTCTACTTCAATAGCTTACTAACTCAATCACTATTTCTAGAGGTGCCCTTTAGATAATTTTTGAATACCGGATCTCGGTACTTTTGTTAACTAATTGAGAGCTTTTCAGATAAGCATCAAAGGTCATACAAATACGGCGGATTAATAACCGCTCAGCCAAACTGACACGAATACCTGTATCAGTCATTTCCACCAAACCATCTGCAACCATAGGCTGTGCTGTTCCAATTCTTCAGCAAAATACTCTCTACAGTGAATAGAAAATTGCTCATTAATCTGTGCAAAATTCAATTCAAAATGGCAGATTAATTGCTTGATCACCTCCTGCCGCAACAGGTCATACTCACTCAACTCAAAACCACGGGCTACCGGTACTTTACCGGCATCTACCGCATTCTGGTAATCTTCTATTTGCTTATGATTCTGAGCAAACACATTGTCGATAGCGCTAATGGATGAAACCCCAAAGGCAACCAAATCACAGCCACCATGGGTGGAATAACCCTGAAAATTACGCTGTAACACCCCATCCCTCTGTGCCACTGCCAATTCATCATCTGGCTTGGCAAAGTGATCCATACCAATGTACACATAACCTGCATCCAATAACTTTTCTGTCATTCGCTCCATCATCAACAATTTTTCCTCCGCACTGGGCAGTGCAGATTCATCCAATTGTTTTTGCACTTTAAACAGATGTGGCATATGGGCGTAATTAAATACCGACAGCCGATCCGGGTTAAGGTCAATAATACTATCCAGGGTGCTGGTAAAGGTCTGCCATGATTGATGGGGCAATCCATAAATTAAATCCATACTGACAGAGTGAAAGCCTTCGACTCTAGCTGCCTCCAACAATTCACGAACATCTTGTACCGAGTTAAACCGATTCACCGTCTTTTGAACTTCTGGGTCAAAATCCTGAATACCCATACTCAAGCGGTTAAAACCCAATTCTCTCAAACAGCCAATGGTGCTGACATCCATATCACCGGGATGAATCTCAATGGAATACTCCCCGCTGTCATCATCCAGTAAATTAAAGTGCTCACGAGTCGCC
>JALQUJ010000020.1 GCA_023263825.1 Porticoccus sp. | reverse complement strand
TTACTCATCTGTTTCTTCCGCCTACAGCTATTTATATGTTGTTGGCCCACGATGATGTAAAGCGCTATGACTATTCTAGTCTCCGTTATTTCTGGTATGCCGCGGCACCAATGTCTGTAGAGAAATTAAAAGAAGCCATAGAGGTGTTTGGGCCTGTGATGGTGCAGACCTATGGTCAGGCTGAGGCACCAATGTCATGTACTTATTTGTCAGCACAAGATCATTTATTGGCGCTGGAAACGAATAACCCTTCTATCCTTCGTTCCTGTGGAAAAGTAGCGCCCTACGTCCAACTAGCCATTCTTGATGATGAAGGAAATGAGCTTCCTTCAGAGCAGGAAGGGGAGATAGCTGTAAAAGGTAACCTGCTGATGAAGGGGTATTACAAAAACCCAGAGGCTACAGCAGCTATTCGGCATGATGGCTGGCAGCGCACAGGTGATGTGGGTGTGTTGGATAAGGATGGCTATTTGGCAATAGTAGATCGCAAACGGGATATGATTATTTCTGGTGGATTTAATGTGTACCCCAGCGAGATTGAACAGTTGATATGGGGTATGCCGGAAATAAAAGATTGTGCAGTGATAGGTGTGCCTGATGAGAAATGGGGTGAACAAGTCACAGCTGTTGTTGAGTTGAAAAATCCGGATTCTGTTCCTGATGAGCAGGAAATTATCCAGTACTGTAAAAATAAATTGGGAAGCGTTAAAGCGCCCAAGCAAGTGTTGTTTTGGGATGAGCTGCCGCGCAGCCCTGTAGGTAAAGTTTTAAAGAAAGAAATTCGTAAAGTCTTTTGGGGTGAGCAGGATCGGAATATTTAAAGTTAGCTGCTACTGGGAAAGGTGGTCCTGACTGGTAGCCGTTGGTGTCCTGCTTTTATACCGTGATGAATATTTAAATAAATTTGAGGGAGCTTGCTCAATGAAAGTTAGTATCGTAGGTGCATACAATACAAAATTTGGTGCGTTTGTTAAGCGGGATCGTGAGACAGGGCAGATTGATGATCAAAAGTCGTACTATGAGCTGTTGGTAGAAGCGGGTGCAGGTGCGATTGCTGATGCAGGGTTGGAAGCAAAAGATATTGACGCAATTTGGGTGGGTTCTTGTTCACCTTCATTGTTTTTGAATCAAGAGCATGTGGGGCCACTCGCTCTGGAGATTGATCCAGAGGGCTTGTTGTTTAAGCCAACGACACGAACAGAGGGTGCATGCGCATCATCATCTCTGGCTATTTATAATGCCGCTTATGCTGTGGAGTCGGGCCGCTTTAAAAATGTTTTGGCGTTGGGTGTGGAGAAGATGACCGGACTGGACACAGCTGGTGTTACCCATGCGCTGTCTTGTTGTTCTTACTGGCCTGATGAGGGTGCGAATGGAATGACCTTCCCTGGTTTGTTTGCTGAATTAGGTAAAGCTTATCAACAGAAACACAAAATTTCTGATGATGAGTTGCGGACGATGCTCGCTCATGTGTCTGCACTTAACTATCGTAATGGTATCCAAAATCCATTAGCGCATTTTGGTCCAGGTAGTTTGCCAGATAAAAATCAGTTAATTACGCCAGAAGCAATCTTGAATTTACCTGATTCCGGGAAAGGCAGTAACCCAATGATTGCTGCACCCCTTAGATTACATGACTGTTCCTTGATCAGTGATGGCGCAGCAGCAGTAGTTCTGACGTCTACTGACAATGCTAAGGCTAACTTTAAGTATGCAGTTGAGTTGAGTGGTGTTGGCCATACAACAGACCGGATGATGCTTAATGGTCGCCTGGGTCGACTGGATGAGCTTCAGGCAACAAGGCATGCTGTTAAGTTAGCATGTGATGAAGCGAGTATTGGTGTGGATGCCTGGGATTTTGTAGAAGTGCACGACTGCTTTACTGTGAATGAATTACTTTGTGCTGAAGCCGTAGGTTTATCTGAACCGGGGCGTGCCGGCTATGATTTGATGGAAGGTAAATTTAACCCAGAAGGTGATTGCCCAATTAACTTGTCTGGTGGTCTGAAATCAAAAGGGCATCCTGTTGGTGCAACGGGTGCTTCAATGCATGCTTTGGCGTATAAGCAATTGGTTGGCGAGCCTATTGGTGTGTCTGCAAAAAATAATCCTGAAGTAGCTATGACGGTTAATGTTGGTGGCTCGGGTGTGACCAATTGTGTTTCTGTTATGCGCCGTATTCAGTAAAAAGCTGATTAAACTTCTATGCCCTTTGTTGAGCTCAGTAAGTATTTTGTCATTGGTTTGATCAAATTCTTCTCTGAGCTAACTATTTTTTTAATAAAAAGCATTATTAGTGTTTTAAAATGATCAACAAAGACAATCCCGTTAAACATTATACCTACAATTTAACCGAATATTCATATGGTAAAAATTTTTTACCAGAAAATATAAAAGAATTAAAATATCTTTTGAAAAAAAAAAAAAATATTTTGTTAAAAACTGGTGGTTGCGGGCACGGAGATAAATCATCATTAAAAAAAAATTGTAATATTATTTCATTACAAAAATTTAATCGTATTTTAAAATTAGAAAGAAAAAAAAAATTTGTAACTGTGCAAACCGGTATATCTTTAATTGATTTAGTAAAAAAATTAAAACAAGAAGGTTATTATATTTTTAATATTCCTGGCGGTCCCAACGTTAGTCTTGGAGGAGCAATTGCTGGCAATGTACATGGCAGAATTTCAAATAAAAGTTATCCA
>JALQUJ010000092.1 GCA_023263825.1 Porticoccus sp. | reverse complement strand
GCCAAAGCAAGGTAATTCTGTTCCGTTAGCCAGTCCGGGCAACCAGCGTTGCTTTTGCTCTTCGGTACCGTATTTAACTAACAGCTCACCTGGTCCAAGGGAATTGGGCACCATGGCGGTAACAGCTGTTGTGGTTGATTTACTGGCAATCTTGCTCATGATGAGACTTTGCGCATAGGGGCTAAAATCCAGTCCGCCAAATTCTTCGGGAATAATCAGGCCGAAGAAGCCATTTTTTTTCAGGCAATCCCAGGCTTCGGGGGATAAATCCTTACGTTGTTCAATGTCCCACTCATCAACAAGCTCGCAGAGCTGTTCCACTTCATTATCGATAAATTGCTGTTCTTTATCCGTGAGTTCTGGTAACTCGATGTCGTCATACATGTCCCAGTCGGGCTGGCCGCTAAAGAGTTCTTTCTCCCACCAGGTCGTTCCGGCTTCCAGTGCCTCACGTTCAGTTTTACTCATGCTGGGCATGGTACGTCTCAGCAATTCATAAGATGGTTTGGTGAGATATTGAGTTCGCAAATTAGGAATATTGAGTACAGCGGCAATCACCAGAGTAGGAATCAAAATCAGCCACATAAGCTGACAGTAGAAGGTCAGTAAAAAAGTACCGACAACAATAACCAGTGAACCCAAAGAAAGTGACGGGCGATAGTAGAAAACTGCAACCAATAACACAGCAAACAGTAAAAGTGATAGCAACATAGTTATTCCATTTCTATTGGCTAGTGAAAAGAACAATATACTACCTTAGATGATTTATTGTCCCTAGGGTAGAGAGCCTGTTTCAGTTATTTTTACGACAATGGATTATTGTAATAGTGAGACCTGATCTACAGTTACCCGTTTATTAGTATCTGACCGTTTATATTTGAGCTACTACAATTTAAGCGACCACGATCTTTTAATTAGCTATTGTATTTTTAGCCTGCTGGTATTTCCTTTTATACCTGTCTTTCAGAACTATTCCCCATACAGCTCCATGTTTTTGAAGTATTAAAAGCTGCTAGATAAGACCCTCAAAGGGTACTATAGTACCCAAAAAGGGTCTTTTTGATTCTGGAAAGTGTGTAATGTCTTCAATATCTATCGGTGATGCGCTGTTTACCAAAACACAGCAACGGGTGTTGGGTTTACTTTTTGGTAAACCTGACCAGCGTTTTTATGCGAATGAAATTGTCCGCTGGGCTGGCATGGGGCGAGGTACTGTACGCCGTGAGTTGCAGCGGCTAACGGATGCTGGCTTGCTTGTTAAAACAGAGGAAGGTAAACAACATTACTATCAGGTAAATAAGCATACGCCTGTTTATGCCGAGATGTTGGGTGTTGTACGTAAAACCTTTGGCATAGCGGATATTATTAAAGGCGCGCTGAGGGGAATAGATGACAGTATTCAACTGGCATTTGTTTACGGCTCAGTGGCCAAATCCAGTGATACTAAAACCAGCGATATTGACTTAATGGTGGTCGGTGAAAACTTGCCCTATGGGGATATTATGGCACGATTGGAGCCTGTTGAGTTGGGGTTGGGCAGGCCCGTTAACCCCACGCTTTATACACCCAGGCAGTTTGCCAGTAAGCTGGAAGAGGGGGCGAGTTTTATCGTGCGCGTTATGGAACAACCCAAGTTGATGATTAAGGGAGTAATCGATGACGTTAGAGAACCTGTTTAAGATTGGCAACTTGCACTGGGAGCCACCTGATAGCAAAGAATTTAAAGGATTGGTGCTATCGGCTCAAGATCGGTTAGAGGATGCCCAGAATAGTAGTCTTTCGTTCGCCAGCCGTTTTGACCTTGCCTACAATGCCGCTCACTTTCAGCCCTGTAGTCGTCATTTACCTCTTCCCAAAGCGGTGTTTTTTCAAGGTGCTCACACACCATATCCATTGGTGTTTTTCCCTTGAACGAACCATGAGCTCGCTGCCAGTTGTAGTAGTGCTGCCATTCAGGAAGAGTTTCGTTTTTCAACTCATCTAGATCAGATTTACTGTTGAATAGAACTCTTCTTTATCAGTTCTTTGAGAGCGTTCAACTTCTCCATTTAGGTGGGGTGAAGCTGGTTTATTGGGACGAAATTTAATTCCGTATTCCATTAACTTGAGT
>JALQUJ010000186.1 GCA_023263825.1 Porticoccus sp. | reverse complement strand
TCAGTTGTAGGCCATAAGGGTAGCTGTCGCCACCAATTTCCCGCTGTTGCAGTTCCAGTTGATGTAATGACGCTTCTAGTTGTTCTTGGGGAACACCGTTTTCGACAACATCACGAAGTACATCCAGAACCATTGCTTCTAAATCGATAGCACGATCGGTTTCGCTGCCCTCAATACCGCAGACAAAGCACAGCTCTCTTTGGGAATCATCTAGCCCGCATAAGGGTGATGGCGATGTGCCCAAATCAGTAGTTTCCAGTGCTTTTTGCAGGGGTGATGCACTATTGTCTAGAAGAATACTGCACAGCAGGTGTGCTTCCATGCTGGCTTCAAGGTCCGTGGCCTTGCCAAGTAACCAGCTCATGACGATATGGGTTTTGTTATCAGTGCTGCCTTCCTCGTTAAAGGCATAGGGTTCCTCTATAGCGATGGGTTCCTGATAGCGTTTCTCATCAGGGACAGAAATTTCTACATCCAAGCGATCAAAGCGTGCCAGTGCTCGCTCTTCAAAGCAGGCCTGCAATTCTCTAGCGGCCGTATCACCAAAGGTCATAAAAATGGCATTAGAGGGATGGTAGTGGGTTTTATAAAAAGCCTTCAATTGTTCGTGGGTCAAGTCAGGAATGCACTCTGGGTCACCGCCACTGTTGTAGTGATAGGTGGTGGTGGGGTAGAGGTACTTACACATGGTGTGCCAAAGTGTTGAGGGTACCGAACTCATGGCGCCTTTCATTTCATTAAAGACCACCCCTTTGTATTCTAACGGTGAGTTTGCATCGTCAGGCTCTGCAAATTCGACTCGATGGCCTTCCTGAGCAAAATCCAGCTCATCCAGGCGTGAGAAAAATACTGCATCTAGGTACACATCAAGCAGATTGTTGAAGTCTTTTTTGTTTTGGCTGGCAAAGGGGTAGGCCGTCCAATCAGAACTGGTAAACGCATTCATGAAGGTATTCAGTGAGCGGCGGATCATCATAAAGAACGGGTCGCGTACCGGGTATTTCTCACTGCCGCAGAGCGCTGTGTGCTCCAGAATATGAGCAACACCGGTAGAGTCTGTAGGTACAGTGCGAAGTGCTACCAGAAAAACATTTTCAGGATTGTCCGCGTTGATATGTATGTGCTGTGCACCGGTTTTTCGGTGGCGATACTCTTCAACTTCAATGTTCAGTGACTCAATGCGCTCACTGCGCAAAAACTCAAAGGCAGAGTGTGCCTGTGCGTTCATAGGGGACCTCAATTCTGGGGTAATAGCCAAAGCAGCTATTCTACCTGTGGTCGACCTCTGGCGTCATTAAATCTAGGCGTTGAGACGTAGAATTTGTGCTAATGTTGGATGAGATTACTACGATTAAATGCCAATACATTGGAGAAGTGAGATGAAAATCAAACTTGTTGGTCTTGTGATGATGACGTTAGCTGTGGCACCGGCGTTTGCAGAAAAGCCATCGTGGGCAGGTAAGGGCAAACCAACGATGGAGCAGAAGGAAGTGCATCGGTCTGCGATGGAAGCGAAGGGTGATGATATTGATACAACAAGTTATGGTGTTTCTGGTGAATGGTTTATGACTAACAACTTCTCCATTAGTCTGAGTTATGTCCGGACGGAAATTGATATTGAGCTTCCCCGTTTACCCCAGCTCCATATCGAGGGATAGATTTCACTTCGAGTACTGTTTTTGAAGATTCCTCAAACGATGCAGATATAGATGCTTTTAGTCTTGGAGTTAGGCTACGCTTTTAATAAGAAGTTACGTTTTTAACGGGTTAAATGTTATTAATAAAAAGGGCAGCTAAAGCTGCCCTTTTGTATTTTCAGTAGTGGAATAATCTAAAGTGCCCGGCCAAAGCCAATATTGCCTGACCAATATAAATAAGCTCGGTATAAGGAGATATGGTTGGTAGTAAGTGAATTAAATAAGCACACCAATTACAGCTTATTTCGTTTTAAATCCCGAATAATAAATCGCCCGGGGTGAATAGCTTGCCTTAAATCGAGTTCTAGTGATGGAACCTCATTACAAATATGACTAGCCACCAGCTCGGCGCATATAGGTGCATAACTTAACCCACGAGATCCGTGGCCAATATTGAGATAAAGGCCTGGATAACAGTCACCAGAAATAGGTATGTGGGCTCGGGCATTTTTTTTCAGTAATTGGTAGTTTTCTACATAACTGTTTAGTTTGGGTGCTGGTCCTGCAATGGGTAGGTAATCTGGAGTAGCACAACGAAATGCAGCTTTACCTGAAAGAGTTTTCAGAAAGTGGTCTGTTGTTACAGCTTGTGAGAAGGTTTTGGCCAGGGCTTGATCCGTCTCAGTCAACTGGTCCATATTTATTTTATGATCTTCAGGGCGTACCTCGGTACTGGTTTCATTAAAATTGTAAGTGGCCCCAAGTGTGTGAATGCCATCTATAGCCGGGGCAATATACCCTTCACTACAGATTACCATTTGAAGTTTTTTACTTTGACTGGAAGATGGCAGGTTGGTGATTTGACCGCGAATTTTTTTCAGTGGCAGGTGATTTGTTTGGTTGAATCTGCGGCTCTCAAAACTACAGGCAATAACGATAATTTGTGCTGAATCCAGAACAGAATCATGCTTGTCCAGCGCTTGCCACTGGTCACCTATAAAAGTGATTTTTTCGATCTCTGCAGTCTTAACCTGAATTAATGGGTGCTCTGTTAATAATTGGCAGGCAGTCGGTGGCTTTATCCAGCCAAGTTCGGGAAAGAATAAACCAATGTTGTTTTCCAACGGCAATCCAGCTTTTTGGTTGAGTTGTTCCCCCTTAAGTAATTGCACCAGTTCCTTGGGGTAACATTGGGCAATTCGTTTAAATTCCAATTGATTTTTTTCAGATTGTGGTAGCAGTAGCACACCACAGCGTTGCCCGAGGATTTTATTGCCAGACAACCCGGTATTATCTAGCAATGATGAGTGATAACGACTGGCATTTAATAATGCCATCAGTGCAAAACGTGAAAGGTGGGAATTACCCGCGGATAGTTTGGGGTAGAGAATACCTTGCGGGTTTCCTGATGCTTCCTCTCCAACCTTTTTGTGGCGGTCGATCAGGGTGACTGCAACGCCTCGTTCTGCCAACGCTCTGGCTGTTGAGCATCCGGCGATACCTCCGCCGATAACAATAGCTTTTTTAGGCTTTATTTTAGGTGATGGTTGTAAATACCATGGTGGTTGGTGGGGCGAATTAAAAGTGGTGGGTTGCCAATCATTTTCTTTTGTTTCTTGTACATCTGATGTGCTTTCAGGTTTAAATTCACCTTTGAGCATTTCACGCTTATGACCAAACCCCAGTACTTTGGTTACCTCAAAACCAGCTTTCGTCAATCCACGGCGGACGAGGCCGGCAGCAGTAAAAGTGCTAAAAGTGGTGCTTGCAGTACTCAGCTCGGCAATGGTTTGAAATAATTTTTCAGTCCACATTTCCGGGTTTTTGGCAGGTGCAAATCCATCCAAAAACCAAGCATCAAATATGGGATTACCTTGACGTTGAAATAATGGATGATCGCTGCCCTTGAGCGAGCCAAACATTTCTGTGGCATCTCCATACATCAGTGTCAGAACAATACGGTGATTGGCAAAGTTGAGCCTGTGAATCCCGGCAACAGCAGGGGGGTAATATTGGAGTAGTTCCTCGATTAAACCGGGTAGTTTGTTTGATAACTTGGTATTTGATGGTTTTGTATTTGATAGTGACTTGGCTACAAGCTGTGGCCATAGAGACAGTGCTTGTTGTAAATCAGGTTTGCTTAGTGGGAATTTTTCTACTGAAACAAAGTGGAGCGTACCGGTAGTTGTTTCTTCCAGCCAGGCTTTAGCGGCCACCAGAAAATTAAGCCCGGTACCGAAACCGGTTTCACCGATGGTAAAGCAGCGGCTGTCAGAATCATCGTCACCAAAGACATTCCATCGTTCCGGCAACCTATTTTGGGCCATGAACACATAGCCAGTTTCTTCTATTCCACTGGCATGGGAAAAATAGACATCATCAAAGTTTGATGAAATCGGCTGGCTTTGTTCATCCCACTCTATGTTTGCTTCGGAAAGACTTGGGGTGGAATTGGAAGCGGGTGGTTTGCGCATGGATGGCCCGTCAGTTATTTGGGCAGCATTTTAACAGTAGACGCTAGATGTGTTTTGATTTGTTACTTTTTTAACCAATAGATTTTTATTAATTGGTAAAACAGGGGAGTAAGCGCTAATGCCATTTCAAGTTGCATTTACTATCAACATATCAGCCATTTATATGGCTATTTCAGGCTTGTTTTTGGTGTTGTTGTCTGTGGATGTGATCCGAGGCCGCTGGAAGTATCAAGAGGGTTTTGGCGAAGGTGGTCTCGGTGAAAAGAAGGAAGACCCACTTTCAAGGAGTATTCGTGTACACGCTAACGCGGCCGAGTATTTTCCTGTGGCCTTGTTACTCCTTGTTGCCGTTGAAAATATCGTGGCCATTAACTGGGTGGTTCACACTCTGGGTATATTGCTGATGGTAAGCCGATTCACCCATGCCGTTGGGTTACGTGGTATGGCGGGAGAATCAATACCCCGGGTTCTTGGTACCGCTGGAACAATTACCATGATTTCTGTAGCGGCTATTTTGGTACTGGTTAATAGCTTTTAAGCGGTATTAACTAAGCGGTATCCGTCATTAGTACTAGTTTTTGCTGGAATTTAGGCCAAATTCTTTGAGTATTTGTCGGCACCAGTTTGTAATTCGATCATCTGTGAGTTCAAACTGGTTTTCATCATCAATGGCGAGCCCGACAAAATATTGTTCATCGGCAGTTAGCGCTTTCGACTGTTCAAATTTGAATCCGTCAACAGGCCAGTAGCCAACGGTTTTTGCCCCCTGATTACAGACTTTAGCCCAGAGGTAACCCAATGCATCAAGAAACCATTCGGGATATCCAACTTGGTCGCCTAAACCAAACAGTGCCACGGTTTTACCGGTAAGCTCCAACTCATCAATGTCATCCCAAATGTTTTCCCAGTCTTCTTGTAATTCACCGTAATCCCATGTTGGGATACCCAGAATCAAAAAATCGTAGGACTCCATTGTAGTAACAGGCTCATCCGCTATGTTGAAGAGGTCTACAATTGCTTTGCCTTGGCTTTCCCTTAGTTCTGATACAATTTTTTCTGCCACCATTTCGGTATAACAGGTGGAGGAACCATAAAACAATCCAATCGTTGCTTTACTTGCACAGGTTTTTAAGTTCTCTGACATGGTCTAAACAGATCCTTCAAAATCCAACTGTCGCCAAGCCTCGTATACAATCAATGCAGCGGCATTGGAAAGATTTAAACTACGGCTTTCTGCTTGCATGGGGATTCTCAGGATGTGCTTTGGAGGTAAAGCATTACGAAACTCTGGTGAGAGACCACGTGTTTCAGGCCCAAAGACTAGAGTATCATCGGATTTAAATTGAATGTCGGTATAACGGGTTTGTCCCTTGGTACTGATAGCAAATACGCGTCCAGGCTCTTCTTTGGTCATAAAAGCTTCCCAGTTGGCATGTACCTTGGCATCTTGCCATTCTCTGTAATCAAGACCGGCACGACGTAGCCGTTTATTATCTAATTCAAAACCAAGGGGTTCGATCAGATGGAGTGAAAATCCAGTATTGGCGCATAAGCGTATAATATTACCGGTATTGGGCGGAATTTCAGGTTCGAATAGAACGATATTGAGCATGAGTGTAGGCTTTATGATGGTATCTTTTTTGAGTGTAATCAGTGCATGTGTTTTTCTCTGGGGTATGATGCAACCAGAACGGCCAAATGACTAGTCTTAACATGCTGCACATTGTTTAAATATATGTTTATTAAGGAATAGTAAATGGTAAACCCTGAGCAAGCAGAAAGAATGAGCTCTGGTAAGAGCCTTCAGTCTGAGGATAATAGTATTCAGCCCGAGGATGACAGCCCTCAGTCTGAGGATAAAAGCCTTGAGCATTTTAAGGCTCATCATCATCCTCGTTTGATCGCGAAGCGCTTGGCTGATGGGCCAGAGTCCGTATTTATTAAAGATTTTGTTTATGGGGCAGTAGATGGCGCGATAACAACCTTTGCTATTGTCGCTGGTGTTGCTGGGGCTGGTTTGTCTGCAGGAGTCATTATCATCCTTGGTTTTGCTAATTTATTGGCTGATGGTTTTAGCATGGCGGTGAGTAATTACCTGGGTACCCGTGCAGAAAACCAGCATCGTATAAATGTTCGTCAGATGGAATTGGATGAAATCGAGCAATTCCCGGAAGGTGAAAAAGAAGAAGTTAGACAGATTTTTGCTCGCAAAGGTTTTAAAGGAAAATTGCTTGAAGATGCCGTAGAGGTTATTACGGCCGACCGTGAAAAATGGATCGATACTATGGTTCAAGAAGAGCATGGATTGTCTTTGCAAGATCATGATGCATTTAAAGCTGGTCTGGCAACCTTTGTTGCTTTCTGCCTGGTGGGTTTTGTACCGTTAATAACATATGTCGCTAACTGGATATTCCCAGGCACTATTGCGAACCCTTTTTTCTGGTCCATTTTGTTAACCGGTATTGCTTTCTTTTGGGTAGGCGCGGTTAAAGGTCAATTTGTCAGTCAGCATTGGATACTTTCTGGTTTGGAAACCGTGGGTGTCGGTGGTATTGCCGCAGGCATGGCCTATGGGGTAGGCGTTTTGCTTAAAGGTATTGTTGGCTGATTGTAGGTAGAAGGCTAAATACCTTCAAACTCAACCATTAAATCATCGGATAAAGCCTCCAGCGCATCTTGAAGCTGCTCCCTATTAAGGCCGCTTTGAGGCAGGCTAACTTTTGCTGTAGCACGAAATAGAATTTCAGAGCTCATGGGCGCATCTTCGCAATTGGTGCAAAGCTCTTCTACATTTACGTGCAACTTGGCTAACAATGAAGACAATTCGCCCACAATCCCAGGACGGTCATTGCCCACGACGGTTAACCCTAAATGCTCACCTGTTGCTGGCTCAGTCGCCTTGCTCGCTTCACCACTAACACGTATTCCTTGAGCTTCCAGAGTGTTCAAAGCAGCTAATAGAGTGGCCTGTTTATCCTCAGCAATATCTACAAGCAAAATACCGGCAAACTTTCCGGCCAGTCGTGACATATTACTTTCCAGCCAATTGCCACCATTAGAAGCCACCATATCGGCAACTTTTTCAACAATCCCTGGGCGGTCATCAGCAATAATGGTAAGAGCGAGATAATGGTTCATAGTATACCTTGTGAATAGTATGGCCTTATGAAGAACAGAGTATGGGAGTATTATGACGTATCCATTGCTTCTGGGCCATGCTCCAGAAGAGGCTAATGGCACTCTTAATCAGAGAACAAAACGTGGTGCTAATAAGGGGGTTATATATGGAGCAAAGAGTGGAACAAAAAGTTAAATATAGAACTGCAAAAAATAGATTAAATATTTTGGCTGTTTTACTAATAACGAGTTTCGGTTTAGTTGCTCCAGTAAATAGTTGTGACCGATGGTTAAAAACCGATGTCTTACAGGCCGATCATCGTACCCCCGAATTTGTCGAACGAGATCAATACCGCCACCCACTGAAAACCTTAAAGTTTTTTGAGGTAAAACCAGAGATGACTGTGGTCGAAATCTGGCCGGGTAAAGGCTGGTATACCGAATTGCTGGCCTCATACATAACAAAAGGAAAACTCTATACAGCACATTTTCCTACAGATGTTGGAATTGATTACTACGATGCTAGTCACGCTCTGTTTGTGAAAAAACTCGAAGCTCATCCTGAGGTTTACAGTCAAGTAAAAATGGCTGCTTTTGATCCCAAACACAATCTATTAAGTATTCCTGATGGTAGTGCTGATAGAGTGCTAACCTTCCGTAACGTCCATAACTGGCTGCGGTCTGAGAGCGAAGCTACTGCATTTGAATTATTTTATAAAGCCCTAAAGCCTGGCGGCGTCCTAGGTGTGGTGGAACATCGTGCTCTTGAGGGAACTGACTGGGAAACCATGAAAGTCAGTGGCTATATGACAGAGC
>JALQUJ010000112.1 GCA_023263825.1 Porticoccus sp. | reverse complement strand
GGTAAACCGCCTTGGTATAATCGCCCCCCTGGCAGGTCACGATAATATCCAGCTTGGCCAGTGACTCAATATCATTGGCATCCTGCAAAGGCGCTACGTTACCCAGATGACCGTTTAGGGTAGGCCCAGGCTGACCCAGCTGTGAAGTAGTAAAGAAAATTGGCTCAATACCGGCAAAGTCATCCTCCTGAACCATACGATCCATTAGAACCGAACCAACCATACCACGCCAACCAACAAAACCTACTTTATTCATTTAAATTCAACCAATTAAATAGTATTTATTACAGATAGCTTTAAATATTTTAAGTCTAAGGAGTGAGATCAAAAGTGCCGCTTTTTTACAACGCACTCACTACCGCATCACCCATCTCAGAAGTACTCACTTTACGAGAACCTTCAGTATAGATATCTGGTGTCCGCAGCCCTTGATCTAATACATTACTCACCGCAACTTCGATGGCATTTGCCGCATCAGGCGCATCTAGCGAATAGCGCAACATCATCGCTGCCGACAAGATAGTAGCCAGCGGATTCGCCACACCCTGCCCAGCGATATCCGGTGCAGAACCATGACAAGGCTCATACAAACCTTTGCCGTCTTTATCCAATGAGGCAGAAGGCAACATGCCTATAGAACCCGTCAGCATCGCTGCGGCATCGGACAAAATGTCACCAAACATATTGCCGGTCACGACCACATCAAACTGTTTCGGTGCCATCACCAACTGCATCGCCGCGTTATCCACATACATATGGCTAAGTTCCACTTCCGGATAGTCTTTAGCCACCTCTTCCATGATTTCACGCCACAATATAGTAGCTTCTAGCACATTGGCTTTATCCACGGAACACACAAGCTTGTCACGTATCATGGCGGCTTCAAAGGCGACTTTACCAATACGACGAATTTCCGACTCACAATATTTGTAGGTGTTATAACCTTCGCGCTCACCGTTTTCCAGAACTCGAATACCACGGGGTTCACCGAAGTAAATACCTCCCGTCAGCTCCCGTACAATCAGGATATCCAGGCCTGAAACAATCTCTGATTTCAAGGAAGAAGCATCAGCCAGTTGTGGGTACAGAATGGCTGGACGCAGATTACCAAACAGCTCCAGACCGGAACGCAGCTTCAAGAGCCCTTTTTCAGGACGAAGATCACGAGCCACCTCATCCCACTTGGGGCCACCCACGGAGCCCATCAAAATCGCATCACTTTGGCGACCTTGTTCCAGAGTCTTCTCAGGACAAGGCTCACCCACTTCATCATAGGCGGCGCCACCCAACAGGCCTTCTTCCAGCTCAATGCCCAGAGAAAACTGCTGGTCGACTTTTTTCAGTACCTTAACCGCTTCATTCACAATCTCAGGGCCAATATAGTCACCCTTAAGAATCAATACTTTCTTGCTCATTCAAGTAATTCCTTTACAGACTTATTAGTCCGTTTTATTTAATAGCGCCGAATAACCAGGGAGTGTCTTTTTCCCGCGCTGCCTCATAGGCACGAATAGCATCCGCATCATTTAAGGTCAGGCCAATCTCATCCAAACCTTCCAGCAGACAGCCCTTACCAAACTCGTCGATCTCAAAAGAGAACTCTTCACCTGAAGGCGTAACAACCACCTGACGAGGCAAATCTACCGTCAGCTCATAGCCCTCATTAGCTTCAACGTCCTTAAATAATGTATCAACTATATTTTCTTTTAAAACAATAGGTAATATCCCATTTTTAAAGCAATTATTAAAGAAAATATCCGCAAAACTTGGTGCGATCACAGCCCGAAACCCATAGTCATCTAGTGCCCAGGGCGCATGTTCACGACTGGAACCACAACCAAAATTTTCACGACACAACAGCACCGAAGCACCTTGATAGCGGGGCCAGTTCAATGGAAAATCTGGGTTCAACGGCCTGCTGGCACAATCCTGCCCTGGCTTACCTTCATCCAAATAACGCAACTCATCAAACAGATTTGGGCCAAAACCACTGCGCTTAATCGACTTCAGGAACTGCTTGGGGATAATCATATCCGTGTCCACATTGGCGCGATCAATTCCCGCCACAAGCCCTTTATGTACAGTAAATGCTTTCATTATGATGCCCCTCCTTCTTCAAATGTCCGGACATCAGTGATATGACCGGCAATCGCAGCAGCTGCTGCCATCGCAGGACTCACCAAATGTGTGCGACCACCGTTGCCCTGACGCCCCTCAAAGTTGCGGTTTGAGGTAGAAGCACAATGCTCACCAGCACCCAGCTTATCCGCGTTCATGGCCAGGCACATGGAGCAACCCGGTTCACGCCAATCCATACCCGCCTCTTTGAAAACCTTATCCAGACCTTCCTTCTCCGCTTGGGCTTTTACCATTTGCGAACCGGGAACCACCAACACCTGCTTAATACTGTCGGCCACTTTGCGTCCCCTGGCAATTTCTGCCGCAGCACGCATATCTTCAATACGAGAGTTGGTACAAGAGCCAATAAATACACGGTCTACGGGGATATCGGTAATGGCTGAACCACCTTCCAGGCCCATATAAGTCAACGCCTGCTCTATACCTTGTTTCTTCACCGGGTCAGACTCATCTTCAGCACGGGGAATCACACCAGAAACAGGCAATACCATTTCAGGGGAGGTTCCCCAGGTGACCTGAGGCTGAATATCTTCACCTTTCAACTGTACGACTGCATCAAACTCTGCATCAGCATCGCTTTGCAGAGTTTCCCAATAGGCAACCGCCTGATCCCAAACTTCACCAGCAGGCGCAAACTGGCGACCTTGGAAATAGTCGATGGTCTTGTCATCCACCGCTACCATTCCTACACGAGCACCGGCTTCAATGGCCATGTTACAAACGGTCATACGGCCTTCGATGGACATATCACGGAATACCTGACCGCCAAATTCAATGGCATAGCCCGTGCCACCGGCAGTACCGATTTCACCGATGATAGCCAACACCACGTCTTTCGGTGTTACACCCGTACCCAACACACCATCCACATTGATCAGCATGTTTTTCATCTTTTTGGCGACCAAACACTGGGTTGCCAACACATGCTCTACTTCAGAAGTACCAATACCGTGGGCTAAACAGGCAAATGCACCGTGGGTGGCAGTATGGGAATCACCACACACCACCGTCATACCGGGCAACGAGGCACCCAGTTCTGGCCCCATCACATGCACAATACCCTGCCCCATCTCATTCATACCAAACTCACGAATACCAAAGTATTCGCAGTTTTCATCCAGGGTTTTCACCTGAATCCGTGAGGTTTCATCGGGAATCGCATCTACACCAGCTGCGCGCTCAGCGGAGTCGGTGGAGATATTGTGGTCAGGCGTGGCCACATTCATCTCCAAACGCCAGGGCTTACGATTGGCCATGCGCAGGCCTTCAAACGCCTGAGGAGATGTCACTTCATGGATAATATGACGATCGATATAAATCAGTGCAGAACCATCATCTCGCTGTTTTACCAGATGAGCATCCCACAGTTTGTCGTAGAGGGTTTTTCCAGCCATGCTTTACCTTAAATAAGTTGTGCCTTCTAGAAGATTGTATTTGTACGGTTTTTAAGCAGTACTACTATAGCTACCCATTTTAGTTACAGCCCTCCAATAAAACAAATTCATATTTTTTATCTATTGGATTCCTATTAGGAATTTATATATTTATACTTGGATCTGCTAACACCGATTGGATGTCTCTGTTATGGCTAAAAATGTGTCAGACAAGGCATGAGGAGAGAGGATTGATTATTCCAAATGAACGACGAATAACGCAGTATGGTGGTTTTTTAGCCATAACCCGAAGGGCTGAAACTCTTTTTTCAATTCAGCTGATAATCAGCAGTGGCATATCAATCGGTGTTAGCAGATCCTAATGGATACACAACTTCTAGAAGCCTTTATTGCCGTAGCCAAAGCGGGTTCATTTTCAGATGCCGCAGAAAAGATTCACCTAACCCAACCAGCAGTGAGCAAACGTATTGCGCTGTTAGAGCAACAACTAGACTGTCGACTGTTTGACCGTATTGCTCGCTCGGTAACACTCACAGAGGCTGGAGAGGCGTTATTGCCACGGGCCAATCATATCCTTCGAGAGATAGCCGATACCACACAAGCCATTAATGATTTATCTGGCGATATCAGTGGCAGACTGAGGTTGGCTATTAGCCACCATATCGGCCTGCACCGACTCCCGCCCATTTTAAAACAGTTCACTCAGAGCTATCCTGAAGTCACTATCGACGTGGATTTTATGGATTCAGAAAAAGCCTACGAAGGCATTCTCCAAGGGCACTTTGAAGTAGCCGCTATTACCCTGGCCCCTGAAGCACACCCTAAGATAGAAGCCAAGACCATCTGGCCAGACCCATTGGTATTTATGGTTTCTGAGGACCATCCCCTTCTCTCTAAAAATAAAACCTTAAAAGAAACCAACCCAACCCTAGAGGACCTGAGAGATCACCCTGCCATTTTACCTGGACTGGGCACCTACACCGGGCGCATGACACGGGCATTATTTGAACAACAGAACGTCCCCCTCCCCCCCACCATGACCACCAACTACCTGGAAACCATCAAAATGATGGTGAGTATTGGATTGGGATGGAGCCTGTTACCCGAAAGCATGCTAGAACCCGGCATTCGGACTATTGAAATACCCGGTATGCATATACAAAGAGAACTAGGCTATATCCACCATAGGGAGAAAAGCCTATCCAATGCGGCCAAGGCATTTATTCATCTACTGCAACAAGAAAACCAAGAAAAAGGCGGCTGATAGATCAGTGGCCATGGATTGGAAAACCAAAGCAGGGATTAGGCTTACTCAAGAAATACCGAAGACCAACTTGATCGGGGGTAGTGTTTTGTATGTCGCTATTATGGTGTTCTATGCACTCCGTATAGATCGAAGACTACATGGAAATC
>JALQUJ010000076.1 GCA_023263825.1 Porticoccus sp. | reverse complement strand
GCTTGATTAAATATTCTCGGATATCCAGCGGCGTTTCCACAAAGTCATCCGCAGGGCTAGGGAACCCAGCACGAACGGCGGTGCTAAATAGTGGTTGTAGCAGTAAAACTGTAGATTCACTGAAATTATCAATAATGGAAGGCATAATCTCACAATACTGTATATATAAACAGTATTCAATAGCCTTTTTGTAGCTATCAATACTGACCCGACCATCGAAAGAGCGATTCAAAAAGCTGTTCAAGCACAAAAAACTCTTGAAGCGAAAAAAATTGAGGTTGAAATTGCCGGGAAAGACGCAGAAATTGAGATTGCACGAGCTCGAGGTATTGCGGAAGCAAATGCAATCATAAATTCTTCTCTGACTCCCGAGTATCTTCAGCATGAACTCAATGAGGCATTAAAAATGTTTGCGGAAAATGATGGCGGTGTTGTCGTTATCCCAGCCAATATGCAGGGTTTAAGTATGATTTTGGATGGGAATACTATCAAATCTAAGTAGAGAACAATGTCCTATAACAATTAAAGAGGACGGGCCCCTTTAATTTACCTTTCAGGCATAGCCCCAATTATTCCTGCACAGAAAAATTGTTTTGTACTGGTGAGTTCTTATTAGGCTGAAGGATGCCAGCCGGCATCTGCCCAGAGTTGGCCTGAAACTACCGAGTTGGAAATCATAAAGCAGATTGCATCGGCGATTTCTTCCGGTTTAATCAGGCGGCCAAGCTGCGTATAGGGCAGAATATATTTCTCAATATATTCTTCGCCCATGGCACGAACCATTGGGGTATCCGTAAATCCGGGGTGAATTACACCACAGCGTACACCGTGGAATGTGGCTTCCTTCGCCAGTGTCGAGGCCGCTCCTTCCAAACCGGCCTTGGTGGATGCATAGGATACTTGCCCTTTGTTTCCCTGTGAGGAAATAGAGCCAATAAATATCACGGTGCCTTGTACATGCTCATCGGCCACCCATTTTTTCAGGCCTTTGGCCGCTCGGTCCTCGGCAACACGGGCGATCAATTCCATGGCCCAATATACGGGTGCAATCAGGTTGATATTGACCACCATTTCGAAATTTT
>JALQUJ010000057.1 GCA_023263825.1 Porticoccus sp. | reverse complement strand
GGAATAGCTCGAGCCGCATCGGTGAGTGCCGGCAAGGTATGGATCACATCACCCAAAGAGGAAGTTTTAACCACCAGAACCCTGGGCATCAGTCTGACACCAAGCCAGGCGTTGAATCAGGCGCCAAGTCCGGCACAAGTTCGGATAGTGCGGCAATCACTCGATCAGAAGTGAGTTCATTGAGGCATCTCATATGTGCAGGAGTCGCAGAATCCAAAGGGCACTCCCGTTTAAAACAGGGGCCACAATCCACTGGAATCGACAAAATAGCCACCTGCTCATTTAATGGTGGTGTGAACCCCGGTGAAGTAGAACCATAGACCACCACTACCGGGCGATTCAACGCCGCAGCAATATGCATCAGTCCGGAATCATTGCTGACCACCGCATCGGCAACTGCCAGTAGATCGATGGCATCCTCAAGCTGGGTAACTCCCGCGAGATTAAAACAGTGTGACCGATCAGCCTCTGGCAACAAGCTGATAATTGACTCGGCAACAGGCTGATCTTTGGCTGACCCCAACAACCATACCTGCCAGCCATCAGCAATTTTTTGTGCAGCGACTTCCGCGTACTTTTGCTCGGGCCAACGCTTAGCCGGACCAAATTCTGCACCTGGGCATAATGCCAATACTTTACGCTTGCTCTCTAGACCAAATTGCTGACGCAGCTGTGGTACCCGCTCCAAGTCTGCATGCAAATCAGGAGTTGGCAGATCATCGGCCAACTGATCGCCTTTAGGATATGCCAGCGCATCGAAACGCTGGACCATCAAGGGGTAGCGCAGCTTATCCAGAGGCCGAATATCATTGAGCAAGCCATAGCGCATTTCCCCTTTCCATCCAGTGCGCTTGGGAATTTTCGCAAACCAGGGAATCAATGCAGATTTAAGGGAGTTAGGAAACACAATAGCCTGATCATACTGCTCCTCACGAAGTTCTCGGCCAATCTTGCGGCGCTCAGACCACATTAAACTTCCATGGCCGACAGGCATATCAATGGCTCGCCGAATCTGTGGCATGCGAGCAGTAATGGGCCGACTCCAACCGGGAGCCAGCACATCGATGGTGCTATTTGGATATTGTTGTTTAAGAAGAATAAACAGTGACTGAGCCATCACCATATCTCCCACCCAAGAGGGACCGATGATCAGGATTTTCTGCTCAGGCGTCTTTTGCTCAGGTGTCATGGCATTGTGGATATAAACACTCCCCGGCTAAGCCAAAGGGTATTCTGACACCAAATCCGCTACTGGCGCCAGCCATGAAGAATGCTCTGCTCTGCGCCCACGTACCAGATCAAAGTATTGGCTCTGTAATTGTTCTGTAATTGGGCCACGCTTACCACTGCCCAAGATCCGGCCATCCAACTCACGAATGGGTAGTACTTCAGCAGCTGTGCCGGTAAAAAAGGCTTCATCAGCCACGTACACCTCATCGCGGGTGATACGTTTTTCTACCACTTTATAGCCATCATTATCAGCTAACTGCATAACCGTTTTACGGGTAATACCATCCAGGCAAGATGTCAGTTCCGGGGTATAAAGCACACCATCACGTACGACAAAAATATTTTCGCCACTACCCTCAGCGACATAGCCTTCCGGATCAAGCAGCAACGCCTCTTCACAGCCGGAATCCAGTGCTTCACGCAGTGCCAGCATGGAGTTTATGTAATTACCATTGGCCTTGGCCTTCGTCATGGAAATATTCACATGATGGCGGGTATAGGAAGAGGTACGGATCTTAATTCCCTGCTCCAACGCCTCGGGAGACATATAGGAAGGCCAATCCCAAGCAGCCACAATCACATGAGTCTTCAGGCCATCAGCTCTTAGTCCCATACCCTCCGAACCATAAAATGCCATGGGGCGCAGGTAAGCCTCGTGCAAATTGTTGTCACGCACCACTTGTTTTTGCGCCTCATTGAGCTGCTCTTTACTGTAGGGCATTTCCATACCCATAATTTTTGCGGAGCGGAACAGGCGGTCAGTATGATCCTGAAGACGAAAAATAGCCGCACCCTGATCCTGTGTCTCATAGGCACGGACACCTTCAAACACCCCCATACCGTAATGGAGTGTATGAGTTAACACATGAATTTTTGCATCCCGCCAAGGGACCATTTCGCCATCAAACCAGATGTAGCCATCACGATCGGCAAAGGACATCTAACCTCTCCTAAAATAAATTTGTCGCACAGGTTTACTGCACTCTTTTCTGTACCTAATCAGCCAGCAACCAATAACCGATCCCAAACAGCCTTCACCTGTTCACGTTCAACCGCAAACTCTGAGGCTTCTACCACAACGGGCAATTTTTGTAATTGTAAGCGGTGTCCCACAGAGCGATAATTTTTATAGGCTCTCGTCAGGAACTCCGTATCTTCGGCCGATATAACCCCACTCTCCTCCAAACTTTCGAGGATGCGAATATTATCGCTCCAGCGGGTTAAATCAGGAAACTCATGGGATCGAGCCAAGACCGCAAATTGAACCATAAATTCGATGTCAACGATACCTCCAGCATCCTGCTTAAGGTTGAAAATCGCACCACCATCATTGGATACTTTGCCAGTACCCCCTTCCTTAGTACCCAGATGTGTACGCATTTTATTACGCATTTCAATCACATCAGCCAAAAGTTGATTACGGTCTCGCTGCTGGCTCAGCACCTTATGACGGACTCCATCAAATGCCTTTGCCAACCGTGCCGATCCAGCAACAGTTCGTGCTCTGACTAAAGCTTGCTGCTCCCAGGTCCATGCATCTTCTAATTGGTATTTTTCAAAACCTGCCAAAGAAGCGACTAACATGCCAGAATTACCTGAAGGCCTGAGGCGCATATCTGTCTCATAAAGATCACCGGATACCATTTGCGTGGTCAAAATATGAATAATTTTTTGCCCCAAGCGCATGAAAAACGTCGCATTATCAATACTCCGTTCACCATCCGTTGATTTATTAGGATTGGCATCGTGAATAAACACAAGGTCAAGATCAGAGCTGTGGCCCAACTCAATACCTCCTAGCTTGCCATATCCTACTATTAGAAAACCAGGTTCAACACCGTCCTCCCCTGTTGCTGGGCAGCCATGACGATCAGTCATCTGATCCCAAGCAATTTCCAAAACATGGCTCAAAATCGCTTCTGCCAGCCAGGTAAGATAATCACTCACTTTCATCAACGGCAGTATTTCCGTTACCTCACAGGCGGCCACACGCAAACTGTGGGAACGCTTGAAATAACGAAGCACCTCCATCTGCGACTCTAGATCATCTTCTGGGACTCGTAATAACTGCTGTCGCAACTCATCTTCCAGCTCTTCCCTATTTGGCAAACTGTAGAGCGTCCTACTATCCAGTAACTCATCCAATAATGCAGGATACTGGGATAACTGCTCCGCAATCCAAGGGCTATCAGCACATAGTTTAATGGTACTTTGAAGTGCCACTGGGTTTTCTTTCAACAACACCAAATAGGCACTTCGGCGGGCCACAGATTCAACCAACTGCAACACCCGCCCCAATGTTTCTGCATCATTGCTCAGCTGAGCACAGTGAGCAATTAACTCGGGCATCAAGCTATCAAGGCGAATCCGGGTATCCGATGCCATCGATAAAACTGATCGACTCTGTTGCAAACTTTGGATAAAGCCCAATGCCTGCTCTGTGTTTTCATAACCTAAAGCATCTAATTCAGCTACCAGCAAATCATCTTCACCATGGCTTTGCCAAATATGCTTAGCCTGTTGAAATTCATCGCTCTCACTTTCACCCTCACCTTGCTGCTGCTCATCAGCAATCACTGCCTCAAAGACCTGCCGCACCAAAGCACGGTGATCATCCAGACAATGGAGAAAACTATCCCAGCCATCAAATCCCATCAGGTAAGCCAGCCTAAACTGATCCAGATTTGAATCTGGTAGCATTTGGGTTTGCTTATCCTGCCACCCTTGAAGAGCATGCTCTGTGTTGCGAAGGAACGTATAACTTTGGTACAGAGCATCTACGTCCTCTATGGGCAACAACCCTTCTGCCCCCAACAATGCCAATATATCTTTCAATGCGGGGTTCTGAAAACGAGCATCCCGACCACCGCGAATAATTTGAAAGGCCTGAGCCACAAACTCGACCTCACGAATACCACCGGCACCGCGTTTCACATCTGCCGAAATACCCTTGCGCTGCACCTCCCGGTTGATCAAAACCTTCATATCTCGCAGGGATTCAATGGCACTGAAATCAATATATTTTCGATAGGTAAACGGCCTCAACATGGCCATCAACTGTTCTCCGGCCTCGTGATCACCAGCGACTACTCGCGCTTTGATCATGGCATAGCGCTCCCATTCTCGGCCCTGGGTCTGGTAGTACTCCTCCATAGCATCAAAGTTAAGAATCAAAGCCCCGCTTTGCCCATAGGGCCGCAACCGCATATCTACACGAAAAACAAAACCATCGGCATTGCGGGCATCTAATGCCTTAATTAACTTTTGTCCCAGGCGAACAAAAAACTCCTGATTACTGAAGCTACGACGACCACCCTGGGTTTCTCCACTTTCCGGGTAAGCAAAAATCAAATCAATATCAGAAGAAACATTCAGCTCCCAAGCACCCATTTTCCCCATACCCAGAATTACCATTTGCTGGGGATCGCCGTTACTTTTCATGGGGGTACCCCAGGCTTCACAAGCTATGGGATAAAGAAAATCCAACGCACATTGCAAACAGGCTTCAGCCAGCATAGTCATATCTGCTGTTGTTTCTTCCAAACTGGCATCCCGAGTAAAATCTCGCCAGACTATTCTTACCATTTCCCGATTGCGAAACTGCCTCAATTCACGAGCGAGCTCATCTTCTGTTCCAGCATTTTGTAACCGCGCCAACAAGCTTTTTTCCATTGAATCAGAGGAATAGCTAGTTGATAAATCGCCAGATTCAACCAGCTGACGAAACATCTCGGGGTTGCCAGTACAGGTGTTGGCCACAAACTCACTACAGCTCCAGACTCGCTTTACTCTCGCTACAAATTCTTCATTATTAGCGTTGAGAACAGACCCAAACCACTGAACCTGGTCTTTAGAGGCCATATGATTGAAGTGATCCAGGCGCAACAACCACTGCTCTTCTAGCAATGTCGGTAATGATTTTTGATCCATAGTAATTTCCAGACAGCCCTTATTTGTCAAAACGACTGATTTCTAGGCAAATAACGAATTTTCTAAGGGCAACCATAAAGATAATAACTCAAAACCATTAAGTTACATTTGATACACAACAGTTCAAACCACAGGATTATTTACCCGACTCGGGTGCCACCCTCATCACCTCTTCAACAGAGGTTAGGCCAGCCCCTACTTTTTGGGCTCCACTTAAACGCAGGGTGCGCATACCTTCTTTCATCGCCTGAACCCGTAGTGCCGAAATATCTGCATCTGCATTAATTAAAGGCCTAATCGATTCATTGACTGGCAAAATTTCATAAATGCCCTGCCGACCCAAGAAGCCTGTATTACGACACTCCAAACAACCCACAGGTTTATATAATTGGTCAGGCGACTTCACTTTCCATGGCCATCACTTTCTCCTGACTGATCTTTTTCACCACACTAATGCCATACTGGCTGTTAATGAAACATGCCTGATTGTAGCTACAAAACACCTGCTCAACCACTACCCGGCACCACTCACTCGCCATTCAACCATAAGATAAGCCCATTCACAGAATTCCCCCTTCACAACTGAAAAAAACAAACTAAAATTTGCCTGATACACGACAAATAATCGTATCAATTTAATTTAAGGTGAAATTTAAGGAAGGCACATGTCCAGGAAAGGAGAAAAAGACAGCACTCATTTTCGTTCAGCCCGGGTTGAATGCTTAAACGGGCAGTGGTTTTTTGCCGTTCGAGAAGGCGCAAAACTTATCGGGCCTTTTTTGTCGCAACAAGAAGCTCAAAATGCGGCCGACTCCTATGCTAAAGACATTGACGAAGGGCGCGACCCACTTCATGTCATGCCAGATCAGGTTGTTGCTAAAGGCTTCTCTTTTAAGTAAAAGCCATATCAACAAACAGCAAAAACCATAACCTCACTTCTGTAATCTGGAAGATCACAGACATACCCTATTAAAATAGCTACAAGTTTCTCTGGTTGCTTTTTCACATATCCGCCGTAGACTCGAAATATGCAACTTATTTCCATGCTCCAACAACTGGTCGCCAGTAATTCCATCAGCAGTATCAATCCCTCTCTGGATCAAGGTAATAGAGAAGTCATTGAACTGCTGGCTAACTGGCTCAACGAACTCGGTTTTGCCACCGAAGTCATGCCCCTTGCCGACCCAAGAAAAGCTAATTTAATCGCCACATTGGGAACAGGCCCGGGAGGGCTCGTTTTAGCCGGTCATACCGACACGGTACCCTGTGATGAAAAGCTGTGGAGTAACAACCCTTTTCAATTAACTGAAAAAGACAAACACCTCTACGGGCTGGGCACCTGTGATATGAAAGGGTTTTTCCCCCTGGCCATTGAAGCAGTAAAACCCTTTTTAGAGCAGCCACTTAAACAACCTCTCATTATTCTTGCCACAGCGGATGAAGAATCCTCCATGATGGGCGCAAGAACCTTAGTCGAAGCAGGCAAGCCCAAAGCACGTTATGCCCTTATCGGCGAACCCACAGGTATGAAGCCCATCAGCATGCACAAAGGCATCATGGTGGAAAAACTGGTGATTGAAGGACGCTCCGGGCATTCTAGCGATCCTTTCCTGGGCGTTAATGCCATGGAAACCTTGCACCAAGTTATGGGGGAGCTGTTATCCATAAGGGATAAACTTAAAAGCGACTACCACAACCCACAATTTGCTGTCGATTATCCCACCATGAACCTTGGCTGTATTCATGGCGGCAATAATCCCAACCGCATCTGTGGCCAATGCGAGCTCGGTTTTGAAATCCGCCCCTTACCAGGTATGGATATGGCCAAACTGCAGCAAATGATTAATGAACGAATCTTCCCTCTCGAAGAAAAAAATGGGGTGACTATTTCTCTTAATCATTACGATGTTCCAGCATACTCGGCAGCACCGGATTCCAAGCTGGCCAAGATTTGTGAATCCCTGACCAACCACCCATGCGAAGCGGTTTCCTTTGCCACTGAAGCACCCTATTTAGAACAGCTGGGCATGGATGTAATGGTGCTCGGGCCCGGAAATGTGGAGCAGGCCCATCAACCCGATGAATATCTGGCACTGGATCGCATTCAACCAACTGTGGATTTTCTTACCCAGCTAATTGGCCGCTGCTGTTTATAACTATTGATTATAGTTCTGGTTATTTATACTGTTAGATCTGACTAATAATTTTTTCTGAGGTAAGTGCCCAAAGCACTAGATAAATTAAAGTGACCGACCCTGTAAAATTCCTGCGTGACACCGCCCCCTACATCAATACACACAGGGGCAAAACCTTTGTGCTGGCCCTCAGCGGTGAGGCGGTTGACCATGCCAATTTCACCAACATCGTTCACGACATTGCGCTGCTACACAGCCTGGGAATCAAACTGGTACTAGTACATGGCGCAAAAACCCAAGTGGAAGAACGGCTAAAAAACTGTGCTATTACTGTACAGTTTGACCAACACACTCGGATTACTGATAGCGAAAGCATGGCTTGTGTGAAAGATGCCGTAGGTAGTACCCGAATTACCATAGAAGCCAAACTTTCTACTGGCGCAGCGAACTCACCCATGCATGGCGCCCGGATTCAGGTGGTTGGTGGCAACTTAATAACCGCAAAACCTCTGGGTGTGAAAGACGGTATCGATTTTCACCATACCGGCGAAGTGCGCAGAATTGATCAAAAGAGTATTCAGAAACAATTGGACGATGGCGCTATTGTGCTGCTTTCACCCATTGGCTACTCGCCTACAGGTGAAGCGTTTAACCTTAACTATGAAGACATCGCGACTCATGCGGCT
>JALQUJ010000206.1 GCA_023263825.1 Porticoccus sp. | reverse complement strand
GGCGTCAGCGAGGCGGCGCTGTATCGACAGTTCGCCAGCAAAGCGCAAATGCTCGATGCGCTCATTACTTTCACAGAAGTTGAGGCCGAACTCACGATTAATAATTAACTGAATGGCCATAGCCCGCCGTACAGACTCTGCTGTTGGCGTGGTAATGGCCTCATCGTAGGCATTGGTATGCAGGCTATTAGTGTTATCAAAAATGGCATAGAGCGCCTGCAAGGTGGTGCGAATATCATTAAAGCTCATTTCCTGAGCATGCAAGCTGCGACCTGATGTTTGAATATGGTATTTCAGTTTTTGACTGCGCTCATTAGCGCCATAACGCTCCTTCATGGCTCTGGCCCAAATACGGCGTGCCACACGACCCATCACGGCATATTCCGGGTCCATCCCGTTGGAGAAAAAGAAACTGAAATTGGGGACAAAATCGTCCACCTTCATGCCACGTGATAAATAATATTCCACCAAGGTAAAACCATTGGACAGGGTAAACGCCAATTGGGATATGGGATTCGCTCCCGCTTCGGCAATATGGTAGCCACTTACCGACACGCTGTAGTAATTGCGCACGTTGTTGGCGATAAAGTATTCCTGTACATCGCCCATCATGCGCATGGCAAAATTGGTGGAGAAAATACAGGTGTTCTGGGCCTGATCTTCTTTCAGAATATCGGCCTGAACAGTGCCTCGAACGGTGGCAAGGGTTTCTTTTTTAATTCGAGCGTAGGTTTCTGCATCCACCAATTTGTCGCCTGTTATTCCCAACAATGCCAAGCCCAAGCCATTGTGCCCTTCGGGCAATGCGCCGCTGTATGTGGGGCGCTCCCGCCCCTTAAACCAGTCCGCTATTTTTTGCTCGGCCTCTGCCCATAAATTATTTTCTCTGAGGTATATTTCCACCTGCTGATCGATGGCCGCGTTCATAAAAAAGGCCAGGATCATCGGTGCAGGGCCATTGATGGTCATGGAGACAGAGGTGGTCGGCGAACACAGATCAAACCCCGAGTAGAGTTTTTTCATATCGTCCAGTGTCGCCACAGACACACCGGAATTACCCACCTTGCCCCAGATGTCGGGGCGAGTGTCCGGGTCGGCACCATAGAGCGTCACCGAATCGAAAGCCGTTGATAACCGCGTGGCGGGCTGCCCCTGGGACAGATAATGAAAACGTTTGTTCGTGCGCTCGGGCGTGCCTTCACCGGCAAACATCCGGGTGGGATCTTCACCGCTGCGACGGTAGGGGAACACCCCTGCCGTATACGGGTAGCTGCCGGGCAAATTTTCCGCCAGCAAAAAGGTTAATTGCTCACCCCAATCCTGATATTGCGGTGCGGCCACCTTGGGTACTTTATTGTGACTGAGGGACTCGACGTAATTTTCCCCGGTGACTTGCTTACCTCTCACCGAGTACGAATACTTTTCCTGCTCAATAGCGGCTTTCTGTTCTGGCCATTGTTTTAACAGGGTAAGGGAGGTTGCATCTAGTTCGGCAACGGCGTTTTGGTAGCTCTGGCGTAATTTAATTAATGTTTCGTCTGGCGATAGGGCTTCCATTTCTGTTGCATTAAAAAGCTCTAGGGCTCCGGGTAAATGCTCATCATTGATTGACGCCAAAACCTGATAATACTGGTAAGCCTTTGATGCCAGTTCGGCTTGCTCATTATTTCGCTGACGTATCTGTCGCCCCTGCTCACTGATTTCGGCCAAATAGCGAATACGGTTTGGTGGAATCAGTGCCATAGAATTAGGAAGTTCATCATCGACATCAATACTTTTGATGTCGGTACTTTTAATATCTGCGTCCTGTATAGAAATATTCAACAATTGCTTTTCTTCCAAAAAACCACACAACTGCTGAAAGACACGATTAAGGCCTGGATCGTTAAATTGACTCGCAATGGCGGGGTAAACCGGAATATCTTTTTCAAGCAACTCAAAGGTATCGTGGTTGCGCTTCCACTGTTTACGAATATCTCTCAATGCATCTTTTGCACCACGTTTATCAAATTTATTCAGCACAATCATGTCGGCATAATCGATCATATCGATTTTTTCCAACTGGCTTGCCGCACCGTAATCGCTGGTCATAATGTACAAGGACAGATCCACCATATCGACTATTTCAGAATCACTCTGGCCTATGCCTGCCGTTTCTACGATGACCAAATCATAATCTTGAGATTTCAAAAACTGCGTGACATCACCCAACATTTCACTGGTTGCCAGGTGCTGCCTGCGTGTTGCCATGGATCGCATATAGATATTGGGAGAAGCAAGACTGTTCATCCGAATTCGATCCCCCAACAGGGCACCACCGGTGCGCCGTCGTGTAGGATCGACGGCCAACACTGCTATTCGAATTTCTGGCTGTTGCTGTAAAAAACGATACAGTAATTCATCTACCACACTGCTTTTGCCTGAGCCACCGGTACCGGTGATACCAATGACCGGCGTGTTTGCAGTACTCTTTCCAGCACTCTTTTCAGTATTATTTTCAGCTCTGCTAGCCCAGGCTGCTTTCAACTTTTCCAGGTCACTATCAGCCAGAAGACCATTTTCAATGGATGTGATCATTTGAGAAATATGGCTTTCGCTTTGAGCATCTGCCTGTGTACTCGTATCTGTAGTGGCCGCAAGACTATTTTCCATTAAGCTGTGACTATCTTTTCTACCGGAGAGATCAAGTCGTGATACAAGGTCATCTACCATGCCCACCAAGCCCATATCCATGCCGTGGGCGGGATGATAAATACGGGTAATACCCTCACTCTCAAGGGTCTCAATTTCTTCCAGTGTTATGGTGCCGCCGCCACCACCAAATATCTGAATGTGTTCCGCACCATGCTCCTTGAGCAACTGCAACAAATAACGGAAGTATTCCACATGCCCGCCCTGATAAGAGCTAATAGCAATGGCATCGGCATCTTCCTGAATCGCCGCGCGAACCACTTCATCGACACTGCGGTTATGCCCCAGGTGGATGACCTCTACACCTTGAGCCTGAATCAACCGACGAATTACATTAATCGCCGCATCATGACCATCAAACAGGGACGCAGCCGTTACAAAACGCAATGGTTTTACGGTTTTACCTGTTTGATTTAGAGTTTTACTCGTTTGATTCACTGTTTTAACCCCATTGGCCATGACCAAAACCTCTGACTTTCATCCATACGCAACCATTTACACAACTAACCATACAATCAATATTGACTTATTGTCGGACAATATGTCAATTATAGTAAATCCTGCTATGCTTGCACTGCAAAAATGAAAAGGCCTGCGAGTTACGGAAAATGTCCAAAAATATTAACTTCGATAAAATTGCCCACCAGCCGGCCTATCGGGTTGTCAGTGAAAAGATTAGAAATGCCATTCTTTCAGGTGAGATAAAAACGGGCGAACTACTCCCCACGGAAACTGATTTAGCTAAACAGTTCGGCGTAACCCGTTCCACTATTAGAGAAGCGATACGGCTGCTGGAACACGGCGGCATTCTAGGACGAGCTGACCGCAAGCGATTAGTTGTTACGCTGCCAGAAACGGATGCCGTGGGCCGATCAGTGAGCTCTGCCTTGTTAATGCACCAGGTTACCTATGAAGAGCTTTGGCAGGTCGCTATGGGGCTGGAGCCTCTGGCCAGCAAACTGGCATGTACAACCGCCACCAAACAAGACAAACAACTATTGGCAGAAAATCTGGTTTTAACCCGTGATGTAATGAATGACCACGATGCATTATTAGCTGCTGAAATAGAATTTCACAATCTGCTCGCCAATGCCACACACAACAGTGCCCTGCTGCTGGCTCGCGCTCCTCTTAATGAATTGTTTTATCCCGTTGCCTGGGGTGAAATTATCCGAGCATTGTCCCCCGGTGAACGTATTTTAGTGGCACACCAGCATATCTATGCCGCTATCTGTGACAACAATCCTGACAAAGCCGAAGAATGGATGAAGAAACATATGGAGGATTTCCGACGAGGTATTGAAATGGGAAACCTCGGTTTTGACCAGCCGGTTCCTGTTGCCCCCTAACTTCCGTTAAAATGACCATCATCTAAACAACCTGAAAGTAACTGAATCCAATGGCTCAATACGTATACACCATGAACCGGGTGGGAAAAGTAGTTCCACCCAAACGCGAAATTCTAAAAGATATTTCTCTATCCTTTTTCCCCGGTGCCAAAATTGGCGTTCTCGGCCTAAACGGAGCCGGTAAATCTACTCTGTTGAAAATTATGGCGGGGATCGATTCTGACATTCAGGGCGAAGCACGGCCTATGCCAGACATTAAGGTAGGCTACCTACCCCAGGAACCACAGCTGGACCCGGAAAAAGATGTTCGTGGCAATGTGGAAGATGGCGTTCGTGAAGCAGTGGATGCCCTAAAAGAGCTTGATCAGATTTATGCTGATTATGCACAACCCGATGCCGATTTCGATAAATTGGCCAAGCGCCAGGGTGAGCTGGAAAATATTATTGAGACCTGGGATGCTCACAATTTAAATCACACATTAGAAGTGGCGGCCGACGCTTTACGTCTTCCCCCTTGGGAAGCGGACGTCACCAAGCTGTCAGGCGGTGAAAAACGCCGTGTAGCCCTATGCCGATTATTATTATCCAAGCCCGATATGATTCTGCTCGACGAACCCACTAACCATCTGGATGCTGAATCAGTATTCTGGCTGGAAAAATTCCTGGAAGAATTTTCAGGAACTGTCGTGGCAGTCACCCATGACCGCTACTTCCTCGATAATGTAGCGGGATGGATTTTGGAACTGGATCGCGGCCATGGTATTCCCTACGAGGGCAACTACACCACATGGCTGGAAACCAAAGAACAACGCCTTGAATTGGAACAAAAGCAGGAAGATGCCCGCCAGCGCACAATAAAACATGAACTGGAATGGGTACGGCAGAACCCCAAAGGCCGCCATGCTAAAAACAAAGCGCGCTTAGCCCGCTTTGAGGAAATGAATTCACAGGAATTCCAGACCCGCAATGAAACCAACGAAATCTATATTCCACCTGGCCCACGCCTGGGTGACAAGGTGATTGAGTTTGATGGGGTGAGCAAAAGCTTTGGCGATGAGTTATTAATCGACAATCTCTCTTTTAGCATCCCCAAGGGCGCTATTGTCGGAATTGTTGGTGGTAATGGCGCTGGTAAATCTACCCTATTTCGGATGATCGCAGGCACAGAACAGCCTGATAGCGGCACCATCACCATTGGTGAAACAGTCAATCTTGCCTTTGTAGAACAAAGTCGAGAAAACCTGGACGACAGCAAAACTGTTTGGGAAGAAATTTCTGGCGGCCAGGACATTTTGCAAATTGGCAACTATGAAGTACCTTCCCGCGCCTATGCTGGCCGTTTTAACTTCAAAGGCGGCGATCAACAAAAACGTGTGGGCGAACTCTCTGGTGGTGAGCGTGGCCGGTTACACCTGGCCAACACCCTAAAACAGGGTGCCAATGTACTGTTGCTTGACGAGCCTTCAAACGATTTGGATATTGAGACCCTGCGCGCACTGGAAGAAGCGATCCAAACTTTCCCTGGCTGTGTCATGGTTATCTCACACGACCGCTGGTTCCTGGATCGTGTCGCCACCCACATCCTTGCTTACGAAGGCGATAGTGAAGTAGTGCTATTTGAAGGAGATTACACCGAGTACCACGAAGACTTTATTAAACGAAAGGGGCAGGATGCACAGCCTAAGCGAGTGAAGTACAAAAGGCTAAAACATTAAAAACTAAAAAGGGGTGATAATTTCACCCCTTTTTAGTTTTTAAAATATACAGAAAAGATATAGCGACCTTTATGCCCGCCTAGACTCACCATCTTTCTTTCTGCGATCGACAAATACAACTGGCGAGGAATCGTCTGCAACAGCCCAGGCAAAACCCAATTTATCAAGTTTTTCCATACGTTCTTGGGCAAGATAATTATAGTGTAGGTTGATACGCTGCTCTTGTACCCACAAACCCAGCTCCATACCGTCTTCCGTCATAAACTCTTTGGGTACACAACAATCACCATGGGTTGTTTTGTACTCTTCTAAAGCCTTGTAAGCTCTCGCCCAGTTGTACTCTCGAAGACTCCAAACAAACCCCAATTTCTTCAAGCGATGGTATTTTTCTCTGGGATAGTTGCCATCAAAAATGCGTTGTGTCGCAACCCAGAAACCCAACTCGTAACCATCTTTAGTCTTATACTCCCCATCCACCAAACAATCACCATGTTCTGCCTTGTAAATCATCAATTCAGCTATACCCTTTTCCCAAGGGTCATCCTGTTGCTCCCAGATAAAATCCAACTCATCAAGCAAACGAATTTGTTCTTCGGCAAGTTCTCCCCAGGTCCAGTCGTGACGCTTCTTTACCGCCCAACGGTAAAGGTCATGACCATCTTCCGTCATATAAAAATATGGCACCAAACAATGGCCATTCTTTGCCCTAAAGTCCGCCATGAGCTCATACCACGTTTCCCATGGCGTTGATTCTGTTGCTAATAGTTTTTCGTCAAGAAGTGTTATAGACATAGTGTAATCGTTTCCGCTTCCCTAAAGCTCCAGCGAGGTTCTAAAACGACGAAGACAATGGGTTAAAAAATTTATGGAATTCAAATCAAGTCCGCCATTCTAACTGTATTTAGGACAAAAAGCTGAAGAAAATAGCCGCTATTCAGAAAAAGAATAGGCGAACCCTATCTTAGGTCGCCTCCCTTTTTAGGGACAAATAACACTTGGGATGTGTTATTCCAGGCTCCCCAGAAAAAATCCAGCTTATCGAGCTTTTCAACTTTTTCCTTGGGCATATGTTCATAGTGTCGATCAACGCGCTGATCACTGACCCAAGCACCAAGATCTAACCGATCATCAGTGGCATAGCCGGCAGGAA
>JALQUJ010000216.1 GCA_023263825.1 Porticoccus sp. | reverse complement strand
ATAAGGCAATGCTGGCCGTATCCAGCTTGCCGTGCATTATGATGAGTGAACATGTATATGCAGAAGGGACTTCAGCACCAAACCAACAACACGGTAAATCCATTATGGATGAAATCGTTATCTCTGCTTCGCCACTGGAAGAAAAGTCTGCAGGAATCAACCAAGCCACTAATGTGCTTGCTGGAGAAGTGCTACACAAAGAAGCCGCTGCCACCATTGGTGAAACACTTAAAAACCAACCGGGTGTGACTAATTCCAGTTTTGGGCCCGGTGTGGGACAACCCGTTATCCGCGGACAAGCAGGTAATCGCGTTAGGGTTCTACAGGGTGGCATGAGTGCCATGGATGCCTCTGCATCCAGTGGCGATCATCCCGTCACCGTGGAAGCGCTAGTAGCTGAGCGCATCGAAGTACTTCGTGGACCAGCAACCTTACGCTATGGCAACGGCGCCATTGGTGGAGTGGTCAATGTTATCGACAATCGCATTCCCGATGAACTACCTGACGAATTCAAATCAGCAGTGGAATATCGCCACAACAGTGCCAATGATCAAGACAGTACAGTTTTTGTAATGGATGGTGCTATTAAGGATACAGGTCTGGGCAACTGGGCCTGGCATTTGGATGGCGTCTATCGAGACAGCAACGATTTGGAAATTGATGGACTGGCTCAACTCCCTGAAGATGACGAAGAAGACCACGAGACCACCCAGGGCTTTATTGACAATTCAGAAACTCAGGCACACAACGTGACCGGTGGTCTATCCTGGATTGGCGACAAAGGATTTATCGGTCTTTCTGTCAGTGAATACGAAAACAAATATGGTGTTCCTGGTGGTGGTCATCACCATCAGGAAGAAGAAACTGTCCGTATCGATATGGAACAAACCCGTGTTGATCTAAAAGCGGAATGGCAAGACATTATGCCCGGCATTGAACTGGGGCGTTTTGGTTTCAGCTATAACGACTATGAGCACACCGAACTCGAAGGTGGTGAAACAGGCACTCGCTTTACCAATGAAGCCTTTGAGGGCCGTGTGGAACTGCTCCATCAGGAGTTTGCTGGCTGGACTGGAGCCTTTGGGATACAAATGGAAGACCGACAATTTGCCGCCATTGGTGAAGAGGCTTTTATTCCCAAGTCCGACATTCAAAATACTGGTATTTTCTGGGTAGGTGAAACCTCTCACGGTGATTGGACTTATGAAGTGGGGCTTCGTTTGGACCGTCAGACCATTGACCCTGACAACGACTCGGAAATAGATCATAACACTCAAAGCTTTTCATTCGGCTCTCTGTGGCAGATGACAGACGACCAACGTCTCAGCTTTACTTTGACCCGTGCCCAACGTGCACCTTCAATTGAAGAACTGCTTTCAAACGGCCCCCACCACGCCACGAACAGTTTTGATCTCGGCGATGACAATTTGGATGAAGAAACCAGCCACAATTTTGAATTTGGCTATCGATATGAAGGCCCTGTTAACCTTAACCTTAATCTGTTTTACAACAGTATCGATGACTTCATCTTCAAGAGAAACACTGGTGAGGTGGACCACGAAGAAGTGTTACCAATCTTCCAATATGAGCAAGAAGACGCCACCTTCCGAGGTGCTGAAGCAAGCCTCGAAATTCCATTAGCTACTAACTGGAACGTTGAACTCTTCGGCGACTATGTTCGTGCCAAACTAGACAACAGTGGGGACGTTCCCCGCATTCCTCCGCTACGCTACGGAATCGCATTGGATTATTCACCAAACAGCCAGTGGAATGCAGGCCTGAGACTCACAGAAGTGGCAAAACAAAGCCATGCCGGAGACTTTGAAGAAGATACTGGTGAATACACCCGTCTCGATGGTCACCTCCATTACCATATGGATGTAGCAGGCAGCGACTGGTTGGTATTCGTTAAGGGTAACAACCTGTTGGATGAAGATATCCGTAATTCAACGTCCTTTCTACGTGAATCTGCCCCAGAATCAGGGCAAAGCCTGGAAGTAGGCCTTCGAATCGGTTTTCACTAATTTAACTATAAAGCTGTTAAAACACTTTTTCAGCTAAGCTATCAACAATCACTGCCATTGGGGGTAAAATAACAATCCCCAATGGCAGTTTTTTTATGGCTTGAACTCTGTTCTTTTATCCATTATCTGCACAGGTTAATGCCAATAAAATACGGAATGTATAAGGAGTGTTCATAATGAAATGGTTAAAAGGCTTTTTTACGCTCATTATTGTTGTACTTTTAGTCATCGTAGCAGCAGCTACTTTTCTCCTGATAGGCATTGATCCAAATAGTTACAAACCAGAATTAGAAAGTCTCGCCAAAGAAAATAATATAGAACTCTCTATAGAAGGAGATCTCGAGTGGTCCTTTTTCCCCAATCTAGGTGTTGAAGCTGGCTCAACGATGCTCTCCGGTAAAGAAGCCGGTATTCCGGATATCCAATTTGCCCGGGCTGATTTTATATTGGACTGGAAATCCCTACTGTCTCGTACTGTCCGCCTAAGAGCCATCAACATTGATGGTGCTGACATCAAAATAGAAACAGCGGCAGAAGCGGCAACAGTTGCTTCATTACCCGCAACTCTCCCTGCGGCAGAATCATCTACGCGCGCTCAAACTCAACCCCAGTCACAAAAACAGGTCCAAGAAAGTAGTACAAACGAACTACCCTTTGAACTAGCCATAGACGAATTCAACCTTACCAATAGCCGTATTACTATCGCTAAAGAAGGTGAACCAAACCAAGTTCTAGAACAATTAAACTTCACCAGTAATGGGCTGAACCTGGATGGACAACCATTCACTGTTGACCTAAAAGTTTCAACAAAACTACCTGAACAACCATCGCCTATATCCATAGAGTTTCAGTCAAAACCTACCTTCCAACTAGACACTGAAATAGCCGAACTAACGGACTCAACACTCTCAGTAACAGGTATAGAGCAGCTCCCCATCACACTAGAGTTCAATAGCCTCTACAAAGGGAAGGAAAACGCCCTACAGCTAACCAATTTAACGGGCAGCATAGGTCCAGCCGAAATAGCAGGTGAAATCAATGCCCTTGGGCTAGATAACTCCCCTTCTGCTACAGGCAAAGTCTCTATCCAAAACCTATTGCTGCACGAGTTACCCCTAGAAGATTCTGCCAAACAAAGCATTCCCAAGGGTTTTGAAAAACTTAGTATTCAGACCAATTTTTCTGCATCAGAAACTGTTATCAAACTTGATCAACTTGCCCTGGCTCTTGGCAAATTTAATCTCGGAGGCAACGTATTCTTTAAGCTTGAAGGCCCACGTGAATTAGAACTCACACTGGAAGGTAGCGATTTAATATTACCTGCCACCAACGCAGAAAATAGCCAAGCTGGTAGTGACCCTGATAATGGAAAAGAGGCACTACTCACCCCTATTCTTGCGCCACTGTTACTTCTTGATGGTGGCAAGGGCCATATACAGCTGAGCCTGGATAGTGTGACCAGCGATAATATTAAAGTTGATCAATTCCACCTCAATTTATTTGCCAATGGCAGCGTGTTACAAATAGCAGACCTCTCCGGTGCCATCTTTGATGGGAACTTTCAGGCCACCACCAAAGTAGATCTTCGCGGCAAAACACCAAAAGTCACATTCTCCAAGCAGTTAACGGATATTGATATATACAAAGCCCTATCGACCCTGACTGAAAAATCCGATATTCACGGTAAACTCACCATGGATTTTAGTGGTACAACACATGGAGATATTCAGGAAACACTCATGACCAATGTAGATGGCATGGGCAAGATAAGCGCCAAAGATCTCAAGGTAAATAACATTAATGTTGAGCGCAGTTACTGTGAAATAGCAGCGCTCATCGAAAAAGTGCCAGTCAATCAGACCTGGCCCAACAGCACTCAGCTGAAAGACATGCAAAGTGACATTATCTGGAAAAACCAAATGGTGACATTCCATAACCTCACCACAGGCATGGGTAATCTCGCCATTTCAGGAAATGGTACGATCGACCTGGATAAGGAAATGTACAACATGCTGATTACCGCTAATTTACAAGGTGATAGCACATCTGATACGGGCTGCCATGTCAAAAGCAAACGTATCAGGAATCGAGATATCCCCTTTCGTTGCACGGGCTCCTTTGCCGAAAATGGAGAAGGTAGTTGCTTGCCTGACAAACAATTTATTAATCGGCTGTTACAAGACAAAATCAAAGAAAAGCTCTTTGATAAATTCCTCAAATCCAAAGAAGACAGCTCAGATACAGAAGAATCGAGCACCCAAGATTCAAATACAGACGAACCTAAAGATATCAAAGAACAGGTGATTGATTCACTGCTAAAAGGTATTTTCCAATAAATGGAAACGTCAGTAACACCAGAGCCTTTTTCACAACGGCTATTAGCATGGTTCGATCAAAACGGACGTAAAGACCTGCCCTGGCAACAGGATATAACTCCCTATCGGGTATGGGTTTCTGAAATTATGCTTCAGCAAACCCAGGTCAACACAGTTATTCCCTACTACCTGCGTTTTATGGAGAGCTTTCCTACAGTCGAAGCATTAGCAAAAGCTACTCAAGATCAGGTTCTCCACCACTGGACCGGCCTTGGCTACTATGCCAGAGCACGGAACCTCCATAAAACCGCACAAATAGTTGTTAATGACTTCAACGGCCACTTCCCAAATAACGTAAACACACTAGAAACCTTTCCCGGTATCGGCCGATCAACGGCTGGAGCCATTTGTGCCATTGTCTATCACCAGCCCACTACTATTCTTGATGGCAACGTTAAACGAGTACTTGCTCGACATCAGGCCATTGATGGTTGGCCTGGGCAATCAGCAACCAGTAAACAATTGTGGGCTCTGGCAGAGCAATATACCCCTGATGAACGCACAGCAGACTACACCCAAGCCATTATGGATTTAGGTGCAACACTCTGCACACGGTCAAAACCACAATGCCCTAATTGCCCGTTATCAACGGACTGCAAAGCTTTTGCCTCTGACAGCCCCACCAACTACCCCGGGAAAAAACCCAAAAAAGTACAACCAGTACGAAAGTGCCTGTTTTTGATCATACGTAATTCAGAAGGTGGCGTACTATTAGAACAACGTCCAGCTAATGGGCTATGGGGGGGATTATGGGTTTTTCCAGAATGTAAGAACGAATCAGATATACCTAACATCTGCTCACAGCTAAGCTGTATAGCAACAGAATGGCAACTATTGCCAGAACAAAGGCACACCTTCAGTCATTTTCATTTAGATTACCAACCAGTGCTCATTGATACACCAACGCCTTCATCCATCATGGATAGCACTAGCATTGTCTGGTATAACCCTCACTCGCCACTGGAAATCGGCACAGCACAACCCGTAAAACAACTTTTGGAACAACTAACAAGATAAGGTAAAGGTATTCATCAATGGCTCGTATGGTTCACTGCAAAAAATTGGATAAAGAATTAGAAGGCTTGGACAATCCGCCCTTCCCTGGCCCCAAAGGGCAAGAAATCTTCGATACTATTTCCAAACAAGCCTGGGCGGAATGGCTTGAGCACCAAACTAGGCTCATCAATGAAAAACACCTGAACATGATGGATATGACCTCTCGAACCTATCTCAATGAACAAAGAGATAAGTTCCTAAATGGTGAACAAATCGACGAAGCCGAAGGTTATGTACCACCATCAGAATAAATTCCAACAACGCCCTTGACGATACCAAAGCGAGAAGGTTTAATACGCGCCTCTTGTGACACACCAGTGTTATACCATAATCACAAGCAATGCCCGGATAGCTCAGTCGGTAGAGCAGAGGATTGAAAATCCTCGTGTCGGTGGTTCGATTCCGCCTCCGGGCACCATTAAAAAAAAAGCCCCAACTTTACGTGGGGCTTTTTTTATGTGTTTATTTTATACCTGTGTCAATCTGGACGAACACAGCCCCCTGTTAACGAATTTAAAATAATAACAGAGTCAGCTTAGGACATTCTCCAAAGCTATAGAAAAACAACCATACGAATATTACAACTAGAGCTGGAGCAATACTAAGCACTCACCCAAGAACTAGCTTTATATGTTTAGAACCTAAAGAGCAACTACTTTATTTGCACAAGGACCTTTTTGGCCTTCGCCTACTTCAAACTCTACTGCTTGACCATCTTTCAGTGATGCAAATCCGCCGCCACTTTGAATTTCAGAATGATGAACAAAAAGGTCTTTGCCTCCATCTTCAGGTGTAATAAAACCAAAGCCTTTACTATCGTTGAACCACTTTACCGTACCTTTACTCATCTTATTTTCTCATGATTGTGGGTGAAATGTTGAAATGTATAACTAAGTATATCCGAATTCACCTATTCGAATATAAAACTAAAATTATCTTTATTAGGCCATTTATCTGGGACTGTTTCTAGAAATATTCTGCAATTAATATTCTAACTCTTTAGATAAGAAATCATTGTATCAACATCACTACACTCAAGCGGATCATCTGGGCAATTATCCATCATTCCAGCCTCAGAAAATATTTTCTTTATTTCCCCATTAACTACATAAGCAGAGTAACGCCACGACACATCATCGGAACCAAAAATTTCATTTTTTACCAACATTCCCATCGAACGAGTAAACGCTGAATGTGCATCTGGTAACATTTTTACCTTTGTAATACCTAAGTTTTTCGCAGATTGAAGCAAAGGAAAGGAAGCCTTAACACATAAGCAGTACACTTCATCAACGCCAAGAGATATCAGCTCATCATACTTCGCTTCATAATCAGGCAAATGAGTAGTAGCGTTTGTCGAAGGAAATAGAGTTGGCAGCGCAAATATAACGATGTTTTTATCTGAGAATATGTCCGTGGTTGAAACATCCTTCCAGCGAAATGGGTTTCTCCCACCAACACTTTCACCACGAGCACGAATTTTAAATACAACATCTGGTACATTACTGCCCATAATTTTTCCTTTTCTTTAAATAAAGAACAAAAGTTTTTATTACTACATATAGCCATTCTGTAACCAAGGGTAAACAATACTTAAAAAGAAATTGTAGTTCTACTGGATATTTCGTAATTATTATAAGTTCTGCTCATGTAGTGGAATAATCTTAATGCCTATTAACTCAAAGGCTCTGTATTCAAAGTCTGGCTAATCTAAAGCATTTGATTGCATAACTAAAAAATCACATAGACCTTAAAAACCATTCTTGAAGCGGGTGTTACTGAACCTTCAAGATTACATAATTTTCCCTACAGTTTATCTACCCCTCATGCTACAAACCCCCACATTTCTTGCATAATATGACCATTAGTCATATTATGACTAATGGTCAAAAAAAGAGTTTATAAATGCTAAATACGGTAAGAAAACAGCGTGAATTTGAGCGTAGAGAGGAAGATATTCTCGATGCGGCCCTAACCCTTTTTGCACACCCCAATTGGGAATCTGTAACTATTGAGCAAATTGCAAATTTGGCAGGGATTGGCAAAGGCACGGTATATAAGCATGTTTCCAGTAAAGATGAATTGCTTTTCAAATTGACCATTCAATTTTACCGAGGATTGTTACAACGCTTTCAGCTTGAAGACATGGATAGTGACAATGTGCTTGAGAGCTTTAGAAATATTTTCAAAATTGCTTTCCAGTATCATTTAGATCACGCTGAATACCGCTATATCGTTGAATATACCAACCGTATTGATTTTAAAGAACGCGCTGACAAAAGCTGGCATGATGCTTTTTGGGAACTGGATAACGCCTTCAGCCAATGGGGTGACCCTATGCTAATTGAAGCAATGGAAAAGGGGTCAATTACCAAGCGTCCTCTCGACCATATTAGTATCGGCATGCACGCCTGTTTTGATGGCACCGTCAATATGTTGTGGGCTGGTAAAGATTGGTGCTCCCATGGTAATAAAGAAGAGATTATTGAAGCTGCAACCGAGTTTATGATGAATGGACTTATCGGCAATCAATAAATAATGACTGCTGGTCATTATTTTTTAACACAATGACATTTTAAATAGCTAGCAATAGACATCATATCGAGATGGTTATGAAAAAATCGACATACTTATCACTGGGACTATTGTTATTAGTCGTTATCTGGATGCTAAGTGGCACCTTTGCTAAACCCTCAAAAACCGAGCAAGCAAATAGCGTGGGGCTAGAAAGCACAACTGAAAAGCCTTCCCATTCATCACAAAAAATGATGGTTGGTGTGAAGGATATTGAATCGGAAAACATTGTGCGAGAAATAATGGTGCAAGGTGAGCTTGAACCTTTAAGAAAGGTTGAAATCAGAGCGCAAACTACCTCGCGTGTTGTAGAACTGCCCGTAGAAAAAGGCCAATTAGTTGCAAAAGATACCCTGCTCGTGAGGCTTGCCACAGAAGACCGTATAGCTCAATTTAAAAGTGCACAGGCGGAGGTAGAAAGCCAGCAATTGGAGGTTGCAGCTGCAAAGAAATTGCTCAAACATGGGCTTCAATCTAAAAACCAACTTAAAGCTCGTGAATCCTCCCTAGCAGTGGCTGAAGCAGCTTTGGAAAGAGCCAAACTTGAATTGGAATATGTGGCCATAAGAACGCCCTTCCAGGGCGTGCTAGAGGAACGGTATGTAGAACTAGGCAGTCATCTGGAAAAAGGAGATCAGGTCGCTTTAATTGTCGATAAATCTATTGTCAAAGCGGTCGGATATATTTCCCAACAAAGTGCTGGCAAAGTCCGACTAGGACAGGAGGTTGGCATTCGCCTGCTTGATGGTCAGGAAGCTACCGGCACTCTTACCTATTTATCCAGTGTTGGCGATGCGCAAACCCATAGTTTTCGTGTTGAGGCAGAAATCTTGAACCCAGATGGCATATTAAATGCGGGGGTCAGTGTAGAACTCAGTATTGCTACAGGCCAGGAGGCAGCCCACTTTGTTTCACCAGCGGTTCTTTCTCTCGATACCCATGGCGAAATCGGTATTAAAAGTGTTAACGGCGACAGTGTTGTCAGCTTCTACCCTATTGAGCTCTTGCGCACAGAAGCTGATGGGATTTGGGTTTCCGGGCTACCTGACAAAGTGCGCATTATTACCCAAGGGCAAGGTTTCGTTAATGAAGGCGAACCTGTTAAGGAGGCTCCAGCCTCTTAATGACAGTACTTTTTATAAAACCTAACTATAAAAACTAGTTATGGAACCTAAAACTACCTATAAGCTATTAATGATTAAATAAAAAAATATTTATGAATGCCATTATTGATTTAGCCTTTTCCCGTACCCGCACAGTCATACTCAGCCTGCTGTTTATTCTGGTGTCTGGCACTCTGGCTTATCAAAGTATTCCCAAAGAAGCTGAACCAGACATCACCGTTCCTTTTATTTATGTTTCTATGAACCATGAAGGTATATCACCCGAAGATGCGGAGCGCCTTTTGGTTAAGCCCATGGAAAAAGAACTTCAGTCCATTGAAGGACTGAAAGAAATGAAAAGTACCGCGAGCGAAGGCCATGCATCTGTACAGCTTGAATTCAGCGCCGGGTTTGACACCAACCAGGCACAGACTGATGTCCGTGAAAAAGTAGATATTGCCAAAATCGAATTACCCGATGACACCGATGACCCGGAAGTCATAGAAATCAATGTAGCCTTATTCCCGGTACTCACAATTTCCCTTTCAGGCCCTGTACCCGAACGTAGTTTGGTCGCCATTGCCCGCGGCTTGCAGGACAGAATTGAATCCCTTCCCGGCGTTCTAGAAGCAGAAATTGGTGGTGATCGAGAAGCCTTACTTGAAGTAATCGTTGACCCCGCCATCATGGAAACTTATCAAGTCGAATACGAAGAGCTTTTCTCCTTTGTCCGTAATAACAACCTGCTTGTCGCTGCAGGAGCAATGGATACAGGTGCTGGCCGACTTGTACTTAAAGTGCCCGGAGTCATCGAGGACTTAGATGACATACTGGTTATGCCAGTAAAAGTGGATGGCAGCCGAGTCGTCACCTTTGGTCAGGTAGCCAGTATACGTCGCAGTTTTAAAGACCCTGAAAGCTTTGCCAGAGTAGCTGGACAAGCTGCCGTCACGCTTGAGATCAAAAAACGTGTAGGCGCAAATATTATTGATACCATCAGCCAGGTTAGACAGCTGGTAGAGACTGAACGGCAAGTGTGGCCAGAAGCCGTTGAAGTCGCCTATATGCAGGATAAATCAGATCAAATACGGGATATGTTGAGCGACCTGCAAAACAACATTCTCTCAGCCATTATCCTTGTGATGATCATCATTATCGCCGCACTGGGGCCACGTTCCGCATTGCTTGTGGGTCTGGCTATCCCCGGTTCTTTTCTGGCGGCTATTCTCGTACTCAATACCCTCGGATATACCCTAAACATCGTCGTGCTTTTTAGCCTGATACTGGTTCTAGGTATGTTGGTAGATGGCGCTATCGTAATTGTTGAACTTGCCGACAGGCGTATGCATGAAGGCAAAAAGCCGATACAGGCCTATTCATCTGCTGCCAAACGCATGTCATGGCCAATTACCGCTTCAACACTGACCACCCTCGCGGTCTTTTTGCCTCTACTTTTCTGGCCAGGTATGGTGGGCGAATTCATGAAGTTCCTACCCATCACCGTCATTATTGCGCTAACAGCATCACTTTCCATGGCATTGGTTTTTATTCCTGTACTGGGAGGTGGTATCACAAGTCATCGTGATGATTTTGAAAAAATCACCGAAGGCCCTATTACCCAAAAATATCTCCAGTTGTTAGGCAAACTATTAAAAAACCCAGGGAAAACATTGCTCGTTGCCCTTGTCGTTATGGTCAGTGTTTACGTTGTTTATGGCAAATTGGGTAAAGGCGTTGAATTTTTCCCCGATGTTGAGCCGGAATTTGCTCTGATTCAGGTACATGCCAGGGGTGACCTTTCCGTTTATGAAAAAGATGCCCTGGTAAGACAAGTAGAAACACGGGTACAACATATGGATGAGTTACAGTCCGTCTATGTCCGCTCGTTTAATAGTGATAACGGCGAAAATACCGCGGAAGATGTTGTCGGCATTATTCAGCTGGAATTTATCGACTGGGATCTACGACGACCCGCCTCTGAAATACTGGATGAAATGCGTCAACTCACAGCAGATATTCCGGGCATTCAACTGGAATTCCGTAAAGCTGAAAATGGCCCGGCGGAAGGAAAGCCTATCCAGCTTGAATTCAGCAGTCGCGACTTTTCCAGAGTGCCAGACATGGTAGAAAAAGTCCGCAACATCATGGATGAGCAAGGTGGTTATGTGGATGTAGAAGACGACCGGCCATTGCCAGGCGTGGAGTGGCGTATCGAAGTTAACCGTGAGCTAGCGGCACGCTATGGTGCCGATATTGGAACGTTAGGCAATGCCGTACAAATGATTACAAACGGCTTCAAAGTGACGGATTACCGACCCGATGATAATGATGATGAAGTAGATGTCAGGGTTAGATTCCCTACCAGCGAACGTCATTTAGGTCAGTTGGATCAACTGCGCATTGCCACCCCCGTTGGAATGATTCCCATCAGTAATTTTGTCACCATTAAACCCGCACCTAAGAGCGGCACCCTAACCCGAATCAATGCCCATCGAACGATAACGATTAAGGCCGATGTAGCTGAGGGCGTATTGCCTGACAGCCAGTTAAAAGACCTGTTTTCGGCGCTTAAAAAAGCTGAACTCGACCCACAGGTTTATATTAACTTTAAAGGTGAAGATGAAGATCAGCGAGAGGCTATGAGCTTCCTTATGGGAGCATTTTTAACTGCCATTATCCTGATGGCCTTGATTCTGGTTACCCAATTTAACTCCATCTACCAGGCTTTTTTGGTCTTATCTGCCATTGTTTTTTCCACTGCGGGTGTTCTATTGGGGCTGTTAATAACAGCTCAACCCTTCGGCATTGTTATGGTTGGATTGGGTATTATTGCCTTGGCCGGCATTGTGGTGAACAACAATATTGTTCTCATCGACACCTATAACCGTATGCGCAGAAATAACCTTGATGTCTATAGTGCTGCAATGGAGACGGGTAGACGACGACTTCGCCCCGTCTTTCTTACTGCCTTCACAACGGTACTTGGCCTGATGCCAATGGTTCTGGCCATGAACATAGATTTACTGGATAGGGAAATCAGTTTTGGTGCGCCCTCAACCCAATGGTGGACCCAGCTAGCCAGTGCCATTGCAGGAGGGCTTTCATTTGCTACACTACTGACTCTAGTATTAACTCCCTGTCTACTCGTTATAGGCGAACAACTGATAGATCATTTAGGTTCACTGAAACAACGGTTCCTATTCCTTATAGCAAGAATTTTTAATGGGCAAAAATCAAAAAAGTATAAATCTCAGCTCCTTGATTTTTTAGCAGGCTTACATTTTTAAACCACCGGGAATATTTCATTGTCTTTACTGAAAGATCTACCACTGCATAAGCAACTCCTCAAAGCCCTGGAAAAATTAAGCTTTAACGAAGCTACTACTGTTCAAGAAAAAGCAATTCCCCCTGCCCTGGCAGGCAAAGACCTAATGGTTTCGGCACAAACAGGCAGCGGCAAAACCGCCACTTTTTTATTACCCATTTTAGAAAAGATGCTGTCACATGGTGCACCTAATAGCGGTACTCGTGCTCTGATTCTTTTACCTACGCGAGAACTGGCACTACAAACAAAAAAGCATTTTGAACAACTCGCGGCATTCACTCATATAAAATGCGGACTCATTATTGGCGGCGAAGCTTTTAAGCACCAAGTGGCTACATTAAGAAAAAACCCGGAAGTTTTAATTGCCACGCCCGGCCGTTTGGTTGAACACATCGAACGAGGTACAACCGACTTCAATGATCTTGAAATACTGGTGCTTGATGAAGCAGATCGCATGCTTGATATGGGCTTTGCTATTGCGATGTACACCATTGGAGAAAGCTGCAACCAGCAACGACAAAACCTGCTGTTTTCTGCCACCTTAAATCACAAAGAGCTAGGGCGTATAAAAGAGACCTTTAAAGATCCAGAACTTATTGAAGTCGATTCACACAGGCAACAACATGAGAAAATCACCCAACAACTAATCTTGGCGGATGATAAAAAACACAAAGAAGCATTAGTCAGCGCACTACTTGAAGAAGAAAAAGCACATAAAGTATTTATCTTTTGCAAAACCCGTCAGCAATGTGAGCAGTTAAGTCACGTTTTACGCTACAAGAAGTTTAAAGCCAATTGTATTCACGGAGAAATCCCCCAAAGTGAACGCAAACAAATTATGAATCAGTTCCGCCAAGGCACTGTAAATATTTTGGTTGCTACGGATTTGGCTGCCCGCGGCCTAGACATTCATGACGTTGATCTAGTAATCAATTTTAGTATCGCACAATGTGGTGATGACCATGTACACCGTGTTGGACGAACAGGACGAGCAGGCAAAGAAGGTAAAGCCATTACAATCATTGATTCCAATGAATGGAATCAAATGTCTAGCATCGAACGTTATTTAAAAATTCGCTTTGAACGCAGAGTACTGAAAGGATTAAAAGCTAAGTATACCGGCCCGAAGGCAGTAAAAAAATCAGGCAAGGCCGCTGGGCCTAAAAAGAAGAAAAACGATTTAGCTAGTTCAAAAACAAAAAAAACTAAAGGGAAAAAGCCTAAAGCAAAAACCAATAGGCCTT
>JALQUJ010000210.1 GCA_023263825.1 Porticoccus sp. | reverse complement strand
CCGGTGATTTGGTTGATATAAAAATCATGCCTTCACAGCAATCCATTCGGCTTGTGCTTGAAGTTATTGATCCAGGCCCAGAAGCTGTTAATTACTCCCTTTATATCCCGGAATAATCTTTTTCCATTTGTAAACAACAGGTATCATATCGCCCCCATTTCAAAGACAGTCAACAGCAACTGAGACCAGCTCTTGATGCAACAGCCCTTGGTACAGAGCCCTTGATAACAATAGGTGAGCACAAAATAGCAAACCGGACGATCCTGGCCCCCATGGCCGGCGTGACCGATTTGCCGTTTCGCCAACTCTGTCATCAACTGGGTGCCGGGCTAACCGTTTCTGAAATGATCACATCAGATACTCGCTTGTGGAAAAGCCGAAAAAGCCAACAACGCCTAATACATAAGGACGAACCATCTCCGCGGTCAGTACAAATTGCCGGCAGTGTTCCCGAAATGATGGCCGACGCCGCACGGCAAAATGTTGATCTGGGTGCTGAAATTATTGATATCAATATGGGCTGCCCAGCAAAAAAAGTGTGCAAACGCGCCGCGGGTTCTGCACTGCTTCAAGACGAAACACTGGTCGCCGATATTCTCACTGCCGTGGTATCAGCAGTGAATGTACCCGTTACATTGAAAATTCGCACTGGCTGGGACGAGCAAAATCGCAATGCACTCAATATTGCTCGTATCGCTGAAGATGCGGGCATACAAGCACTGGCCGTCCACGGCAGAACCCGCGCCTGCCGTTTTAAAGGTCAGGCAGAATACGACACCATCGCAGAAGTCGTTCAACAAACATCCATACCCGTTTTTGCCAATGGCGATATACAAACACCGCAACAGGCAAAGCAGGTTTTAGAGTACACCGGAGCCTCAGCTGTAATGATCGGCAGGGCCGCCCAGGGAAATCCCTGGATATTTAATCAAATCAATCATTACCTGACACACGGGAAAATACCTAATAAACCAAACACTGATACACAGAAAAACAAGGAACTTATAACGGTCATCAGCCAGCATATTGAAGCTATCCATAAACATTATGGCGAATATCTGGGACTACGGATTGCCCGCAAGCATTTGGGCTGGTACGTTAGCTCCCTGCCAAATGGAGAAGCATTTAGAAAATATTTCAATCGACTGGAAGACCCTTGTGCACAAATACAAAGCCTGCAGCAGTTTTTTGCAGCAGATAACAATAATTGGGACCAAGCCGCATGAGCGCCATTGATACATTCACCATTCAGGCTGAAACTGACGCCGAAGAAACACCTGTAATGCCCCAACACGAGTCACTGCGACAATGTGTTGAGCGTGCCCTGGAAAAATATTTTCAAACCCTGGACGGTCAACCGGCCAACGACCTCTACCAACTGGTATTGAGTGAAGTAGAAGCACCACTACTTGAAGCCGTATTAGCTTACACCCGCAACAACCAGAGCAAATCAGCAGAAATGCTTGGCCTTAACCGGGGCACATTGCGGAAAAAACTTAAACAATATGATTTGCTATAAACGATCCATCGACACAGTCAACCCACATTCAACCAACAAGCACTAAATTAAAGACGAGGACATCATGAGCGATCTACGTAAAGTCACCCGCGCTCTTATCAGCGTATCCGACAAAACAGGCATAGTTGAATTTGCCCAGGCTCTGAGCGCCCAGGGTGTTGAGATCCTCTCCACCGGTGGCACCCGCCGTTTACTCCATGAAAATGGTGTGGCTGCTCGTGAAGTATCGGACTACACCGGCTTCCCAGAAATGATGGATGGCCGGGTCAAAACCCTGCACCCCAAAGTACACGGTGGCATTCTCGGTCGCCGCGGCACCGATGATGCAGTGATGGAAGAACACGGCATTCTCGGTATCGATATGGTCGTGGTAAATCTCTATCCATTCGCTGCAACAGTAGCCGATCCAAATTGCGACCTGCCAACCGCTATCGAAAACATCGATATCGGCGGCCCCACCATGGTTCGCTCAGCAGCGAAAAACCACAAAGATGTCGCCATCGTCGTGAATGCCAGTGACTACGGTACCGTATTAGACGAAATGCAAAACCAAGATGGCCAACTGGGTTATGAAACCCGCTACAATTTGATGGTTAAAGCCTTTGAGCACACCGCTGGCTACGATGGCATGATCGCCAATCACTTTGGCGCCAGAAACACACAAAACGTAGCACGGGATTTCCCCAATACCTTCAATGCCCAGTACATTAAAAAACAAGAAATGCGTTACGGTGAAAACCCTCACCAGAAAGCCGCATTTTATGTAGAGGAAGATCCTGCCGGAGCAAGTATTGCCACGGCCACACAGTTACAAGGCAAAGAACTGTCCTACAACAATATCGCCGACACCGATGCCGCACTGGAATGTGTGAAGCAATTTGACCAGCCTACCTGCGTGATTGTGAAACACGCCAACCCTTGTGGTGTGGCGGTTGCTACCGATATTAAAACTGCTTATGACCTGGCCTTTGCCACCGATCCGGAATCAGCCTTCGGCGGCATTATCGCCTTTAACCGCGAGCTCGATGCAGCAACCGCTGAAGCTATATGCGAACGTCAATTCGTAGAAGTGATTATTGCCCCCAGTATTTCGGATGCGGCCAAAGACGCTGTCAGCGCCAAAAAGAATGTACGCTTGCTCGAATGTGGCGAGTGGGGCGCGACAACAGAGGCAAAAGGCTTCGACTACAAACGTGTCAACGGCGGCCTGCTGATTCAAGACCGCGACAAAGGCATGGTCACTGCCGACGACCTCAAAGTCGTCACCGAACGCAAACCGACCGATGCTGAATTGGACGATATGTTGTTCGCCTGGAAAGTCGCCAAAATGGTGAAATCCAACGCCATTATCTACACAAAAAACAACCAAACCATCGGTGTAGGCGCAGGCCAAATGAGCCGTGTTAACTCCGCACGTATCGCCGCCATTAAAGCTGAACATGCAGGGCTGGAAGTGAAAGGTGCAGTGATGGCATCCGACGCTTTCTTCCCCTTCCGCGATGGCATCGACAATGCTGCCAAGGTAGGCATCAGCTGTGTAATTCAGCCCGGTGGTTCCATTCGTGATGATGAGGTCATCGCCGCTGCCGATGAGCACGGCATGACGATGGTGTTTACTAGCATGAGACACTTCCGCCACTAAACACTCGTATCAACAATGCTATTCTACGGCGGTTGTATCATAGCGATGCAACCGCCGTTTTCATTTTAGAGCCCTAAAGGCCGTTGACACTTGCCAATGACAAATCAGACCAGAAACCTGGTCTGAATACTTGACCTTCCATTTCTGGTCTACATATAAAATGGAGGGCACTTAACATGCGTGAAATTGGCTCTTATGATGCAAAAACCAAACTACCCGAAATCCTACGTCGTGTTGAAGCTGGTGAATCATTCACCATCACGAACCGGGGCAGGCCTGTTGCTGATGTAGTGCCTAGCAGTTCAGCTAGCCATGAAAAGGATCAGGCTGCCATTGAAAATATTTTGGCAGCAAAAAAGCATCCGGTTTCCGATGAAACCTTGACCAATCTCAGGGGCGCTGGCCAAAAATGAGCAGATACGTATTAGATAACTCTGTTGCTATGCGTTGGTTGCTGGTCAGCAAAAAAACTGACCAAGCCTACGCCGAGAAGGTTTTAAAAGCTTGGCTAAAACCGAAGCAGTTGTACCCCACCTGTGGCATTTGGAAGCAGCCAACGTACTGCTCGGTGCAGAAAAACGTGGAGAATTGGAAACTGGCGAAGTCGAACGCTTTCTCGCCCAACTTGAAAGCCTGCCTATCCAGGTTGATCCGTTGACGGCACACCAGGCATTTAGCCGGACACTCGGTCTATCCAGAGCATACAAACTAAGCAGCTACGATGCCGCGTATCTAGAATTATCTATCCGTGAGGGTTTACCCCTGGCCACCTTGGACAAGGATTTAAGAAAAGCCGCTAAGCAGGCTGACGTACCTCTTTATTTAATTTGAACCACCCCTATCACACGGTTTATAAAGCCTTACTCTCTGGTACAATCGCCGCTTTTATTTTAAGCATTACCTTTTTAAGACCTAGCGACAGGAAAAACTTCCATGAATATTCTGGTGATTGGCTCAGGTGGCCGCGAACATGCATTGGCGTGGAAAGCAGCCCAGGGAAAAGATGTTGAAACCGTTTATGTGGCCCCCGGCAATGCCGGTACCGCACTGGAACCGAAACTGGAAAACCTGTCTATTGATGTCGGCAATTTTGAAGCCCTGGCGGATTTTGCTGAGCAAAACAACGTGGCCCTCACCATTGTCGGCCCAGAGCAACCGCTGGTAGATGGCATCGTCGACTACTTTGCCAGTCGCAACCTGAGAGCCTTTGGCCCCAGCAAAGGTGCTGCACAACTGGAAGGCTCCAAAGCCTTCACCAAGGACTTCCTGGCCCGCCACAATATTCCCACTGCGGAATACCAGAATTTTACTGAGATCGCACCCGCTCTAGCGTACCTGCAAGAAAAAGGCGCACCCATTGTCGTAAAAGCCGACGGTCTGGCCGCAGGTAAAGGCGTTATCGTCGCCATGACCCTGGAAGAAGCGGAAACTGCCGTGAAAGATATGCTGGCAGGCAACGCCTTTGGCGAAGCTGGTCACCGTGTAGTGATTGAAGAATTCTTAGCCGGCGAAGAAGCCAGCTTTATCGTGATGGTAGACGGTAAAAACATTCTGCCCATGGCCACCTCGCAAGATCACAAAGCTCGGGACAATGGCGACAAAGGCCCCAACACTGGTGGCATGGGTGCGTACTCTCCTGCACCCGTAGTGACACCCGACATTCACGACCGCATTATGGCTGAAGTGATTCAGCCCAGCGTTGAAGGCATGGCATCAGAGGGTAACGACTACACAGGGTTTTTATATGCAGGCCTGATGATTATGGCCGACGGCACCCCCAAAGTGATAGAATATAACTGTCGTTTTGGCGACCCAGAAACCCAACCCATAATGATGCGCCTGAAATCCGACATCGTGGCGCTTTGTAATGCCGCATTAGACAAACAACTGGATCAATGCAGTACTGACTGGGATTCAAGAGCCGCATTAGGCGTGGTGTTAGCCGCCGGTGGTTATCCCGCCAGCTATAACAAAGGCGATGTAATTTCAGGCTTGCCATCAGCGGATGCTGACAGCAGTAATGAAAAGGTTTTTCATGCCGGCACCAAAGACATTGACGGACAAGTCACCACCAATGGCGGCAGAGTTTTATGTGCCGTCGGCCTTGGCAATACCGTGACCGAAGCGCAACAACAGGCCTATGAACTGACTAAGAAAATCTCTTGGGATAAAGTTTATTATCGGACGGATATTGGCTATCGCGCTGCTGTGCGGGAGAAGTAGCCGAAAGTTAGATCACGGTTTTTAATATTACCCAATAGTCCGCTTTCGGCCAGGAACAGACATAATTTCTTACGAATTGAAAGGGTGCTTCTGCTGATAAGCCGTCGGACGAAAGTTTTCGTTAATAGCTAGAAACAGTCATTATTTAAATATGATTTTTGACATTAATGACAACATCACACTCTGGAGAGAACAGGATCCGATCAAAGTGGCTACGGGTAAAAGCCCATCCGGGGACCCCGGTGAAAATCGCAACCTAGATTTGTTTGGATTTCAAAAAGAATGCATCGCAATCAAAGAACAGTGGTTTGATGTAATACCGCTCGGTGAATTGTTTCACCTAAGAAACAAAGTCGATGGTTATTATCGGGTGGTCTATGTCCAGATCAACATGGAAAACGGCGAGTATTACATCGGCAAAGCCAATCGTCCGAACTGGTCTGAGATAAAACGCCATCAAGGTTCAGGACTGAAATTCAAAAGTAAATTCAAAAAGAATACTGAGAAATTTGCCCATTATTTTATCGCCGCTTTTGACACCGCCGAAGAAACTGAACAGCTAGAGGCAACGCTTGTTGATGCGGAACTATTGGCCGATCAAAGACGCTTCCTTAGTATTCCTTTATTTAACCCGCTGACTTAACTGTCTTTAGTTCGCTTTTTTTCACTTAACTCTTTTTTTCTATTTGGGTTCCTGCCCTTATTTTTTCTCTTGTCTGCTTAACCAAATATTCAGGCCCTGGGCATTTAAATCTAAGTCCATGGCGAGGACTTTTTCCATGGTGCCTAAATCCAGTTCGGGCTGCTCCGATGATAGTCGTGCCAAGGTAATATCCTTCAGGGCCTGGTGTATTCTTTCTTCCCGCTCTGATTCATTCCGCAGCAGTTGCGCAATTTGTCGATAGTCTTCGATCTGGGCACGCAGTAAATCTGCCTGTGGTTCCGGGTTTTCCAACACACTGTAGTGGGTTAAATAAAATTTCTTTGGATTGTAGCCCATCATTAAATCGATGGAGGCTAATAACTTGTCTGGATCAAACTGCACGGGGGATGTGGTTGGAATGATAAACCGGTCTGATCTGTGTTTCTTTAGGTCATTACCCATTTCATGGTAGGAAATACCAAACGTATCGCCTGAAAACCAACCTTCGCTGACACTATCCCAAACACAAAAATGATGCTCTGCATGGCCTGGGGTGTGGCGGAATTCCAAAGCTCTGCCATTTAAATCGTGCTTTTCCCCATTCTCCACTGAAATCACTCGCTCTTTCGGGACAGGAATCAATTCGCCATAGAATTGTGCAAATTTCTCTTCGCCATAAACCGCTTTTGAACCCGCCATTAACTGGGAGGGGTTGACCATATGCCGAGCCCCCCGCGGGTGGATCAGCATTTGGGCCTCTGGGTATTGCTGCATTAACAGGCCGGCACCACCGGCATGGTCTAAATGCACGTGGGTGGGAATAATGTAGCGAACCGCTTCTTTAGGTAGCTCCAGTTCTGCCAGCACCTCAGCTATGCCTTCCGCTGTGTGTGCTGTTCCAGTCTCAATTATGGCGACCTGATCGCCTTCAACCATTAGGTAGCAACAAGCGATACCATGCTGGATATAGCGTGCGTCGACGCAATAAATACCGTGGCCCATTTCTTCAAAACCAGGGTTTTCAAAACTAGAGTTTTCTAGGCCTGCTTTTTCTACAAAATCCGACTTCATTTAAGCTCCTCTCAACATGACCACAGATTTTGCTACAATATGCTCACTTAGAACAGTCATACGACCGCTATTCACTCACTATTCAGTAACTATTATTTTTTTAGAGACAACTATCGATGCCCTCAGAAACATTCACCAACACAGAGCAAACAAGCCCAAGGGCAGAATCAAGAAGGCTTTCCCTCCTTGATAGCTTGTTGATTCAGGTGGATCACGCATTGAGAACTGTCGCCGTGGACAAACCACCCCATGATCGCCTCTCACCCGCGAAAGAAGAATCAGAGCAAGAGCTGACAGAACAAGAAAAAAGGCATGCTGCGGGCCTAATGCGTGTTAATCACACGGGTGAAGTCTGCGCTCAGGCGCTGTACCAGGGGCAAGCATTAACGGCCAAACTGACTTCTGTACGCAGTGAAATGGAACAAGCCGCTGATGAAGAAATTGATCACCTTGCCTGGTGCCAGGAGCGGGTTACTCAATTAGGCAGCCACACTAGTTTGTTAAACCCTTTGTGGTACGGCCTTTCATTTGGCATCGGCGCGACCACAGGGCTGATTAGTGACAAGCTCAGTTTAGGGTTTGTCGCTGCCACCGAAGACCAAGTGTGCAAGCATTTGGAAAGTCACCTAAACCAACTTCCACCCCAAGATGACAAAAGCCGCGCTATCGTGGAACAAATGTTGGATGATGAAGCCAAGCATGCGGATGCTGCATTAGATGCTGGCGGGCTGAAATTCCCTGCCCAGGTTAAAGGTTTGATGACGATTGTTTCGAAGGCGATGACGAAGACCAGCTACCGCATTTAGGGCACCTCTAAAAACGTGCTTTTTCCGCGGTAGCGGCGTCGCCTCAGGGCGCCTACTTTTGGCAGCTCCGTGCTCAAATCCTCATGTACTCCATGTACACTGCGGTTCTTTTTTTACTAATGAAAGGCGCGGTGCTTTCTCGCCTAAGGCGCCTACAGTTGGTGCACTCACAAAAAAATTACTATTTTTAGAAACACCCCTAGCAACCTGAACCATAAGTAGTTTGAATAACAGCTCTTTAGCTTTCCGATATAGAATTGTCGCTTCTGCACCTACGTTTTTCAGCGATCCTCGTAATATCTTTTTATGCCGCCTTTGACCTTCTTTACACTAAGCCTATTAGTTAGTTTTTGAATGTGCTTCTAGCTTAGCCTTTTCCTGAATTTCTCTTACGATACCAACGATTTTTTGTTTTACCCACTGATGTACCGGGGACTTAATGGTTCTGGCGTGTTGCACCAGCACTACCGGCACTGTGCTATCGAACTCTAGTTCTTTGGGATACGGCTTACGAACAATGCCATAGGTCTCACCCTCTATTTTTAAGTCATGCATGGTCGCCATCATTAAACAGTCGGTTTGCCATAGGGCATCCATTGCGGTCATTAGCTGGGCTGTCACCAAGGCTTTTTTTCGCTTCAACCCAAGCTTCATTAGCTGCCGATCAAACCTTGTCTCTGCTGATGAGGATGACCCCGAGCGAAGTAATGAATACTGAATAAAAGGGTAAGCCAGCATTTCTTTAAGGGTGAGATTTTCTTTGTTGGCTAATGGATGGACTGCCCGCATCCAGACCGCAGGGGTAAAGTGGCCTAGTGGCGTTACATGAAACTCTTCGCTATAGGGGCGCGCTATTTCAATGACAAAATCTAACCCGCCATCCTCTAGTGCTCGCGCTTTACCATCAAATTCCCCTCTTACCAGTAACGACATAAATGGTGCTTTGTTGATGAGACGGTTGGTTAATGTTGGCATAACCTGAACGGCGATAAATTCTGCCGTCATAACGGAAATTTCTCCCTCATAGGCGAGGGGGTCAAATTCACTTTGAACCACTAGGTCAGTGACTGAGGACAAAACCACAGGTAATTGCTTTTCTAGCTCAACAGCTCTGGGGGTTGGCACCAGGCCTCTGCCACTACGTATAAAGAGCGGGTCGTCAAACAGCTCCCGAAGCCGCTGTAGTGTTTTGCTCATGGCCGGTTGGGTAATAAACAGGCGATCCGCAGCTTTTGTAACGCTCTGCTCCTCCAGCAATATCTGGAGAGCCACCAGTAAATTTAGATCAATTCGTGATAGAAACTTGGCATCCATTTATACAAACCTTTAGTACATACCTCATAGCACGCGCCCCAATACATTCCTCAGAGTTATGAATATTATTATATTAATACATTTGAATCATAGAATGCCACTCCCTATATTACTAACCTAACAGCGGAGTCAAGACGAGTACTCAGCCACCTACCCCCAAGGCAAGTGCTCTGTCTGACAAAGCTACAGATTACTAGGTTGGTTAAAGTCTCAGAAGTTAGTTTTAACAACCTGTATTCAAGTTAAAACCTCTATTACTCCCTGAGTATCCCTTTAAGGCAGCGCTAGCTGCCTTTTTTTTGCCTGGGTGTTTTACGTTGGAAATTTCAGAGATACCAAATAAAAAGGCTAGCTGAATAAAGTTAAATGGGCTAGGTACGGATTTCGTGGCTATGAGTGACTTCAACGCCACCTTTACTCAGCATAATAGAGGCGGAACAATATTTTTCTGCCGACAGCTTAACCGCATTACTGACCATGCTTTCTTTGAGGTTGTTGCCGGTGACAATAAAATGAAGATGTATTTTGGTGAAGACTGAAGGTACAGCATCTGCCCGCTCTGCTTCAATTTCGGCAACACAATCTGTCACGTCTTGACGACTCTTTTTAAGAATATGGACAACATCAAAGGATGAGCAGCCGCCCATACCTATCAACATCATTTCCATCGGGCGTGCACCCTGGTTTTTGCCACCATGATCGGGTGGACCATCCATCACTACGGTATGGCCTGTTTCCGATTCAGCGATAAATTTGGCGTCTCCGCCCCAAGTAATTTTCGTTTTCATGACACCGTCGACCCTAAAAAGGTCGAGAGCCTAACATAAATAACGTGCCTTTAACCTAGAATTGTCTGTCCAGTCGCCACTTTTCCCTATAAGGAACCAGAACTGATGGTAAATTCGAACTTGGCCAATGATGATTTTATCCCAATAGTGGGTGCCGTCTATGCGAGAGATCACAAAAGGGAAGAGCTCGAGTTGGCACCAGCACCGATAACACCTCACATTCAAAATGTGGAAGAGTTCTTAGTTCACTGTCGCCGAAGGAAGTATCCCAGCAAAAGCACCATTATTTATGCTGGCGATGAAGGCGACACACTTTCCTACATTATTAAAGGTTCGGTCACTGTTCTTCTTGAAGACGATGATGGCCGTGAAATGATTGTTGCCTATCTTAATGAAGGTGACTTTTTTGGTGAAATGGGGCTATTTGGTCAAACTGACCGAAGTGCCTGGATTAGAGCTAAAACCGAGTGTGAAGTCGGTGAGATTAGCTACTCAAAATTCCAGGAGCTCTCAAAAGATCACCCCGAATTTTTATTTGCCATTGGTGTTCAAATGGCAGAGCGATTGCGTGATACCACACGCAAGGTAGGTGATTTGGCGTTCCTTGATGTAACAGGCCGTGTCGCAAGAACTTTGCTTGACCTGTGTAAAGAACCCGATGCCATGACACACCCCGATGGCATGCAGATTAAAGTCACTCGTCAGGAAATTGGCCGCATTGTTGGCTGTTCCCGTGAGATGGTTAGCCGAGTATTAAAAACCCTCGAAGATCAAGAGCTAGTCTCAGTGAAGGGGAAAACGATGGTCGTGTTTGGAACTAAATAGTTTAATTGCTAACACGCACAAAAAAGGCCTTTTTCGAGGCCTTTTTTATTATCGGTATTTTTAAGCTCACAAAAGATTAATTGAACATCTCCAATAGCTTCATTCCTGGCTCATCCGCCCGCATAAATGTTTCACCTACCAGGAATGTATTTACATCGTGACCACGCATGGCAGCAACATCATCTGTGGTGAGAATGCCGCTCTCGGTTACGATAATCCGGTTATCTGGAATTTTATCCAGTAAACCAAAGGTTGTTTCCAATGTCGTATCAAAAGTATGGAGGTCACGGTTATTTATACCGATCATCGGGTTATCAATTAATAGTCCTCGGTCGAGCTCTTCTTCGTTGTGTACTTCCACCAAGACATCGAGCCCTAATTCACGGGCAATGCCATGCAGCTCTTCCATCTTGGCCTGCTCTAATGCGGCAACAATCAATAAAATACAGTCCGCACCCAACATAAAGGATTCATAAACCTGGTAGGGGTCCATCACAAAATCTTTACGCAGCACAGGCAGACGAGTTGCTGCTCGGGCCATTTTTAAATATTCATCGGCGCCCAGAAAAAAGTCCTGTTCGGTCAATACCGACAGACAAGTAGCCCCACCCTTTTCATAACTTTGGGCAATGCTGACCGGGTCGAAGTCCTCACGAATAATGCCCTTACTCGGTGATGCTTTTTTCACTTCAGCAATAACGGCAGCCTGACCCTGTTCAATTTTTGCCGCTAACGCATTGGCAAAGCCACGTATCTCTCCCTCTTGTTCACCTCGCCCTTCCTGACACTGGGATTTGAGCTTATCGAGTGAAACAGAAGCACGTCTCGCTGCTACATCCTCAGCTTTTTTAGCGAGGATTTTCTTTAATACGGTTGGAGTATTTGTTGGAGTGCTTAGCGCTGTATTCATAATTTTCTATTTTAGCTTGTCCGTTTTACGTTTTATTTAAAGCCGTTTACTTAAAACAACGTGTGAAAGAAGCGAGCTCACTGATTTTGGCCTTTGCCAAACCACTACCAATGGCATCCTGAGCCAGACTAACGCCTTCCGCCAAGTTATCCGCAACACCTGCGGCATAAAGTGCAGCACCGGCATTGAGAGCTACCATATCGGATGCAGTGTTAATGGCTGGTGAGGCTGGCCCTTTTGAATCTAACCCCGTTGAACCAAGCCCCTTTGAAAGAGCCTGTTTAATCATTTCCAGGCTTTCTTTAGCATCAGCCACTTTTAAATCTTTTAAATCGCCTCGGGTGATTCCAAAGTCTTCCGGCTTAACGGTGTACTCTGTAATCGTTCCATCTTTTAGTTCGGCAACCCAGGTTTCTGAAGCCACGCTGATTTCATCCAGGCCATCGGCGGAATGCACCACTAAAATATGCTCACCACCTAACTGCTGCATGACCTCGGCCACAGGGCGAACCCATTGACGGTCAAACACACCGAGCAACATATTCGGTACACCGGCTGGGTTAGTAAGCGGCCCAAGCAGGTTAAATACGGTGCGCACACCCAGCTCTTTACGTGGGCCAATGGCATGCTTCATGGCACTGTGATGGTTTACCGCAAACATAAAACCAACGCCGACTTCTTCCACACAAAGGGCTACTTGTTCAGGGGTTATATCTAACCGGACACCAGCAGATTCCAGTAAATCCGCACTACCACTTTTACTGCTAACAGATCGGTTACCATGTTTGGCTACGCTGGCACCTGCTGCTGCAGCTACAAAAGTACTGGCAGTAGACACATTAAAGATACCGGCACTGTCGCCACCAGTACCAACAATATCCACGAGATGATCGCCACTGACAGTAACCGGCGCTGCCAACTCACGCATGACCTGAGCGGCGCCAGTGATTTCGGCGACAGTTTCACCTTTAATGCGTAAGGCCACCAGAAATGCGCCAATTTGGGCATCAGTGGCATTGCCGGTCATGATTTGTGTCATGACATCTCGCATTTCGTTAGTTTCCAGATCCTGTTTTTCCAGAAGCTGACTAACAGCCTGTTGAATATCCATGTTCGTCTTCAACCCTTTAACCTTAACTGTTTTTAACTTCAGCTGTTTAACTTCAACTATTTAAAAAGTTTTCTAGCATATCGTGCCCGCTCTCAGTGAGAATGGACTCTGGGTGAAACTGCACACCTTCTACCGCCAATTCACGATGGCGAAAACCCATAATTTCATCTATTTCACCGTCTTCTGTTTGAGTCCACGCTGTTACTTCCAAACAGTCCGGCAAGCTCTCACGCTCAACCACTAAGGAATGATAACGGGTAGCCTCAAATGGGTTGGGCAATCCACGGAATACACCGGTGTTATTGTGATAAATCGGTGAGGTTTTACCGTGCATTACCTCTCTGGCTCGCACCACTTTGCCACCAAAAGCCTGACCGATACTCTGGTGCCCAAGGCAAATGCCCAAGATGGGAATATCACCGGCAAAACGTTCGATTGTCGCCACAGAAATACCCGCTTCATTAGGCGTACAGGGTCCGGGTGAAATCACAATTTTTTCTGGTGCCAGACCTGCGATTTCATCTACAGTGATTTCATCATTACGTACTACTTGTACATCCGCCTTGAGTTCACCGAGGTACTGAACCACGTTGTAGGTAAAGGAATCGTAATTATCAATCATCAGTATCATCGTAGACTCCTTACACCACTAGATCAGCAGCACGGAAAATAGCCCGGGCTTTGTTCATGGTTTCTTTCCATTCCAGCTCGGGCACTGAATCTGCCACTACACCGGCACCGGCCTGAACGTAGAGCTTGCCGTTTTTAATGACTGCGGTACGAATGGCAATGGCTGTATCCATATTGCCATTCCAGGCGATATAACCCACGGCACCGCCATAAACTCCACGCTTAACCGGCTCTAGCTCATCGATAATTTCCATGGCACGAATTTTTGGTGCGCCGCTTAAGGTACCCGCAGGTAATGTGGCTCTTAATACATCGATGGCACTGGTACCTGGGCTTACTTGCCCTGTTACATTGGAGGTAATGTGCATCACATGGGAGTAACGCTCTACAACCATTTGTTCTGTCACTTCTACAGAGCCTATTTGGGAAACTCTACCAGCATCATTACGACCCAAATCGATCAACATCAAATGCTCAGCGATTTCTTTCGGATCGTTCATCATATCTTCTTCGAGGGCTTTATCTTCCTCAGGGGTGTGACCGCGACGGCGTGTTCCGGCAATCGGTCTGACGGTGACTTCGCCATCTTCCAGCCGCGCCAGAATTTCCGGCGATGAACCGGCGATATGGAACTCACCCAAATCCAGAAAGTACATATAAGGCGATGGGTTTAAACAACGCAATGCACGATACAGATTCAATGGTTCGGTATCGAAATCTGCAGATAACCGCTGGGACGGTACCACTTGCATGGCATCACCGGCCAAAACATAATCTTTAACCTTATTGACTGCCGCCTTAAAGTTGTCTTCACCAAAACTCGAGACAAAGGCTGATTCATCCAGGCCACCACCTTCAAGGTTTACCTTTGGTAACTCGGGCACTGGATTTTTCAGTTTGGCTTCCAGATCATCTAGACGTTTTTGTGCTTTGTTCCAGGCATCAGGTTCAGCCGCATCTTCATGAACCACAAAAATCAGCTTGCCCAGTAAATTATCGAAGATGACGACTTCATCGGAGGCCATCAACAAAATGTCGGGGTTGCCTAAATCATCGTTAGGTACTGAGTCTTTTAATCGTGGCTCCACGTAACGCACGGTGTCATAACCAAAATAGCCTACTAAGCCACCGGTAAAGCGAGGTAACTGGCTTAGCTCGGGCATTTTGTACTGAGCGTGAAAATCTTCCACGTCTTTGAGCGGATCCTGTGTGGTTCTAGACTCAACAATCTCACCACTACGCTCAATCAGTAATTCATCACCAAACACTTTCAGAATGGTGTTGGATGGCAGGCCAATAAGTGAGTAACGCCCCCACTTCTCGCCACCATGAACGGATTCAAATAGATAGGTATAAGGCCCACGGGCCAATTTTAGGTAACAGGATAAGGGCGTTTCGAGGTCTGCCAACACCTCGCGAACAACCGGAATTCGGTTGTAGTTCTGCTCAGCCAATTCAGCAAATTGTTCAGGGGTCATGGTTATTCCCTTGCGCATTCCAGCGCAGAATTATCAGATAACAAACAAAAAAAGGGGGGTGCTATTGCGGGCAGCCATTTTGTGGCACACGCACAGCAAGGTCACTGGCTACGCCATCGCCAGAGAAGTTGAGCTGAAAAACTATACTGACACTGAGGTTGGCACTGGGTGAAAATCACCTGCGTCTCCAAAAACTACTTATATCTCAAAATTACTTATCAAATTTAAGAGAGGCATTCTAATTCATTCATTCGAAACAGGAAAGTCAGCTTACCTGACTTAATTCTTTGCGCATGGCATCTATGGCCTGCTGATAGTCCTCCGCACCATAAATAGCGGAACCCGCCACAAAAGTATCAGCGCCTGCTTCAGCAATTTCACGGATATTGTAAGTGGTAACTCCACCATCAATTTCAAGGCGAATATCAAAACCACTGCTATCAATTAAAGCTCTGGCTTCACTCAACTTATCTAAGATTGAGGGGATAAACTTCTGACCACCGAAACCAGGGTTTACTGACATCAGTAGAATCATATCCACTTTATCAAGTACATGCTTAACCTGTTCCAAACCAACAGCTGGATTCAACACCAATCCACTCTTACAGCCAGCATCACGAATCAATTGCAGAGAACGATCCACATGGCGGGAGGCTTCCGGGTGGAAAGTAATCCAGTCCGCGCCCGAATCGGCAAAATCACCAATCAATTGGTCTACAGGGTCCACCATCAAATGAACATCTATAGGCGCCGTGATACCGTAATTGCGCAAGGCCTTACATACCATAGGCCCAATGGTCAGATTAGGCACATAGTGATTATCCATCACATC
>JALQUJ010000091.1 GCA_023263825.1 Porticoccus sp. | reverse complement strand
TTATTTAAACCACATTTATTAAATGATTCTAGCAGTTTCACGGATGATCAAATAATTTCCCGCTTTATGCTACCTATGTGCATCGAGCTGGCACACTGTTTGGAAGAGGGCATTGTGGGTTCTCCAGCTGAAGCGGATATGGCCGTCGTTTATGGTCTGGGTTTTCCACCGTTCCGTGGTGGCATATTCCGTTGGATGGACGAAGTAGGTTTGAAAGCAATTTGTGATATGGCGGATAACCATAACTCATTGGGCAAACTCTATGAGCCGACTCAGAGAATGCGCGAAATGGCTAGCAATGGCGAAAGCTACTACAGCTGAAATCAGCACTAAAACCAGAGCTAAGCGATAAAAGGAGAAATAGTGGTGAGCTTAAACCCAAGAGATGCAGTAATTGTCGATGTTGCACGAACCCCAATGGCACGTTCCAAAAATGGTTCTTTTCGTAATCGTCGAGCCGATGAGATTGGTGCTGACCTGATAGAAGGCTTATTGGACCGCAATCCAGCCATTGACCCCGCTGAAATTGACGATGTAATTTGGGGTTGTGTGATGCAGGGGCGCGAGCAAGCATTTAATGTCGCTCGAATGACCAGTTTACGTACCCGTATCCCTCACGAAGTTCCAGCGATAACGGTTAACCGGCTTTGTGGTTCATCCATGTCGGCATTGCACAATGCTACCGCTAATGTAATGGCAGGGTTAGGCGATGTTTATCTGGTGGGAGGCGTGGAGCATTTGGGACATGTACCAATGACCCATGATATAGATCCAAACCCAGCTTTAAACCTGAATGTTGCTCAGGCTTCCGGAATGATGGGCCTTACCGCTGAGTATTTGGCGCGTATTCATGGAATCAGTCGTCTACAACAGGATGAGTTTGGTGAACGATCTCATCGGTTGGCAGCGGAGGCGAGAGCTGCTGGTAATTTTGTCGATGAAATTATTCCTATTGAAGGCCATAACGAAAATGGTGGTCTCTATTTGATGCAAGAGGATGAGACTATTCGCCCTGCAACCTCAGTAGAAGGATTGTCGCAATTGCGTACAGTCTTCGATCCTGTAAATGGAACGGTAACAGCAGGGACTTCTTCTCAGATTACGGATGGTTCCGCAGCAATGTTGGTGGTGTCTGCGGAGCGTGCCAGTGCATTGGGTATTCAACCTATGGCAAGAGTGGTTTCTATCGCTGCTGCAGGTGTTGATCCTGCCATTATGGGTTATGGGCCGGTGCCTGCAACACGAATAGCACTAAAAAAAGCGGGGCTGACCATCAGCGATATTGATTTTGTCGAGTTGAATGAGGCGTTTGCTGCTCAGTCGTTGCCTGTGTTGAAGGATCTGGATTTGTTGGATGTGATGGATGAAAAAGCCAACGTTCATGGTGGAGCTATTGCCTTAGGTCATCCGTTGGGTGCATCTGGTGCACGTATTACCGGAACATTGTTAAATGTTTTAAAGCAGCGTGATGCAACATTTGGTGTGTCGACTATGTGTATCGGTTTGGGGCAGGGTGTGTCGACAGTTGTTGAAAGGTTGAGTTGATTATTATTTTAAACGTTTAATAAAAAAGCCGGCGTTATGCCGGCTTTTTTATGTACGAATATTACAGGCACTTATTATTGCCCTAGCTTATCCGTTAAGCCTTTCATGACATCATTTACTTTTTCGTCAGTTGCTTCATTAGCTTTATCTACGGTTTTTTGCACTTGTTCTGTTGCAGCTTCTTTAGTGTCTTCTACTTTTTCCATAGCCACTTCTTTGGTTTCTTCAACCGACTTATTTACATCTTCCATGACAGTTTCTTTAACTTCTTTCATGGTTTTCTCTGCTGATTCCATCGTGGCGTCTAGCTGAGTGTTCACATCTGCGGCAGCTGTATTTGCTGAATCGCCTGATACATTATTAGCGGTTGATTTTTCTTCATTGCTGCATCCAATAAGCCCTAAAAGGATCGTCGCTAAAATAAAAGGTAAGAAATTTGTTGTCATAAGCAGCTTCATGTCGTGTCTCCATATTTGAATATTTGTTGTGTGGGTGTCGTTTTATACGCGTTTGGTCGAAATACTTTACTGGGGTTTATTAAGAAGGTATGTACACTTTGGGTCAAGGTTATACATGTAAAAATTTCTATACAAAGTAATAACATACGAGTTCCTTTGTAGTGCCTGATATTGTTTTAGGGCGATGTGGCCAAGGTTTGTTTTACAAATATTGTCTCGGCGAATGTTGAGTATTTTGCTAGACTCTCAGAGCTCGCCGGTCGGAGTAGAGAGCCATATAGGTTGGAGTATGTTTTGGTCACTATTAAGAATGTAGATAACCCTGAAGTAGCACTTAACTTGTGGCTGGAGGAGGCTGAAACTAGTGAGCGAGAAAGTGGGCGAGTATTAGCTCTAGAGTATGAGTATGCCCAGTATTATTTGCCGGGTTCACCTCGTATAAAGTTATTGGCTATTTGTTGTCAGGATGGTGGAGAGGTATTTTTCACTGTAGCTGAATCACGTCAATCTTTACACGATCAACTACATTCTATGGAGGTGGGGTTAGATACATTTCATGCTTTTTCAAAAGCTAATGATTTGCCAGTTTTGAATTTAAGTGCTCCCCTTTTGCTTCAAACTGTCAGCATTCCCAAGCCTTGGGGAAGAGAAATTTGGTATACCGGTATTGAAGAGAGAGGGGTCTCCAGGGTTACTGATGGCTTATTTAGTGCCCCTCTATCCTGGGTGCTGTCGGTAGCACCGAAACGTCTAGTGGCAAATCACGAGCGTCAGGTTAACTTGCTAAAGATACTGGACCCATTGGCTGAAGAGGTTTATGGGGACTTGTATTTTGAGCTTCATGAGGAGAAACGAGAAGTTTATGTGGTGACGAATGTTGATCGACAGGCATGGCCTGATGGAGTCGGAGCCATTCGCTATGGATTTAATCCAGAGGTAAGAAGAACATTTTCCTCGGACGAGGCATTCAAAATGGCTTACTTGGGAGTGGTGCGGGATTATGAAGATCTTCGCCGCGATATAGATCAGCAGTTGGATAATTATCGAAAAGCTGAAGGAATAGCTTCAAATGATCCAGTTCCTTCTGAGGTGATGAAGCGTTGGGTGTCTATGTTGCCACCCACTGTTTTGGCGCAGGAAAAAAAGCTTCGTGAAGAGATGAACTGCTTTACTTCTCTTTTGCCCCTTGAGGAAGGTGATGTAGTCCAGGTGCCATTGTTAACACCTCATTCACTTCAACATGGCGTGAGAACAATAGAGTTTCAAACCCCTGTTTATGAGCGAATGATTCTTTCATTTGCTCAGAAGGTGCTGACCCAGGACCATTGGGATACAGAAGAGGCGCTGGAGCAAGCTATTGTAGGTGTGCCTCCAGTACCTGAATTAACGTTATTAGAAGAGGGGCAGGGCTATCGGATTGAAGAAATTGTGATGTTTGAGGATTTTCAGGTAATACGTTTAACAATATCTTCGTCATCAGAGTATCTGCTGCCGAAAACTCATCATTATGTCCTATTGATGGTCATTAATGGCGCAGTTGAATGCCAAAATACCTCATTGACGAAAGAGCACGCGGTACTATTACCCGCGGTTCGATCTGATACTCGGTTAGCAAATAGATCTGATAGAGAGTCTATTGTATTGCTGGCTTCGCCTGTCTAGTTATTAAGTTAAAGTGTAGTCATTTAAATGATTAGGGTTTTAACGCCATAATATAGCCATTTCTTTTGTTGCTCAGGGGTTCCCTCTGTGGCAAAATTCCCCACCCTTCGCTGAGAGGGGCTCCTTGAGGGATAATCTGTTTGCCCCCGTGATTAGTAGTTTTCAGTGCTTTTTTGTTCACTTATATACGATGAGTTTATAGTGGATACAGTTTTAGCGGACGTGGTGAAATTGGTAGACACGCTGGATTTAGGTTCCAGTGCCGCAAGGTGTGAGAGTTCGAGTCTCTCCGTCCGCACCATATTAGATTTAAGT
>JALQUJ010000055.1 GCA_023263825.1 Porticoccus sp. | reverse complement strand
GTACTCTGACCAGGACTTTTACCTAATTGTTCGAGACGGGACCGCTGAGAGATTTCGCCAAAACCTCGAGTGGTTGCCCAACCATCAGGAAATTGTCCTAAGCCCCAGGGAAACCGAGCATGGGCTAAAGGTGCTCTATGGGGACTGTTATTATCCAGTCTGCAACGAAGAGATTGATTACGGAGAATTCAACATTTATGGTCCACTGGGGGAGTAGTGAAATAAGTGGCTACTATCTTAGCTCTCAGAACCTTGCTAGGTTCGAAAAAGAGACCGCACCTTGCCCTTAAGACTTAGAAAAACCATTATCCTTAACCTCCGCTGGCACCGTCGCATTGGGTTGTCCGTCATGTTGATGGTCGTTTTTCTTGCCGTCACAGGCATACTTTTAAACCACTCACCAAGCATAGAGCTCAGTAAAACCACCTTAAAATCATCATGGCTAATGAATTGGTATGGGTTTGAAACAACAAGTTTTACTGGCTATAAGGTAAAAAAACACCCTGTAGATAAAACCCTATCAAATCAACAATGGGTTAGTCACCTTGGTGGTCATGACTTATTCCTAAACACAGAACCCGTTGCCAATTGTGCAGGCCCATTAATGGGTGCATCGGCTACATCAGCTATGTTGCTCGCTCTGTGTAAAGATGAACTTGTATTTCTTACACCCCAAGGTGAACTGATTGAAAAGCTGAATGTATTAAGTGGGTTGCCTCAAAATACATCAAGACTCCAGGCAATTGGGGAAGACGTTTTCGTTCTTACTGATACAAAAGTCATGCTGTTAAACCTTGATACTCTGGCAATAAAACCGAGTAAAACCTCCATTAAAGAATGGAGTACAGCAACCCCCCTACCCCAAGAACTTGTTGATAACCTTAGTCAACGAGCAGATCTGCCCGGTATTTCTATGGAAACACTGATTCTTGATTTACACAGTGGCCGTTTTTTCGGTACTGCAGGTGTTTTATTTGTAGATTTAATTGGTCTACTAATATGTATTCTTGCCCTTACAGGCCTTTGGGCTTGGTATAGCCACAACCGATTAAGAAAACTGGGAGGTTAAACCAGGCTCTTTAATTGGTAAAGGCTTTAAATTAGAGGCGTTAAAGCAAAATAGACTCATTGCTAACTTCCAGAAATCCTTATAGTATTCACTTTTCGGGGCAGCAGTTAGCTGCCTTTTTTCGTTTTTGTAACTTTTAAGATTCAAATTAAGTAAGAGAAACTCGCATGACCAGCAGTGCATTAATGAACAACTACGGTACTCGCAAACTCACCCTCACTAAAGGAGACGGTTCCTGGGTATGGGATGATCAGGGTAACCGCTATCTAGATGCTATATCAGGCATTGCTGTCTGTGGATTAGGCCATGCCCACCCCACTGTTACCAAAGCTATAGCTGATCAAGCAGCAACCCTCTCCCACTGTTCCAATTTGTTTAATATCAAGGCGCAAGAGACTTTGGCCGAGCGGCTGATAGATATCTCAGGGTTAAGTAAATTGTTCTTTAGTAACTCCGGTGCTGAAGCTAATGAAGCAGCAATAAAACTGGCACGGCTCTTTGGCCATAGCAAAGACATTGATGAACCCGCCATTATCGTTATGCAAAATTCCTTTCATGGCAGGACACTAGCCACATTAACGGCCACTGGAAATCGTAAAGTACATGCGGGTTTTGAACCCCTGGTTAGAGGCTTTGTTAGAGCGCCATTTAATGACCTGGAAGCAATCAAAACTATCGCGACAAATAATAAAAATGTAATAGCCGTTTTAGTGGAACCCATACAGGGTGAAGGAGGAATTAGGGTACCTGATGAGGGTTACTTACCCGGCCTTCGGCAGATATGTGATGAACAAGACTGGTTGTTTATGCTAGATGAAATTCAAACCAGTAATGGTAGAACTGGCCGCTATTTTAACTATCAGCATTACGACTTTTTACCCGATGTTGTTACTACAGCAAAGGGCCTAGGTAATGGTGTCCCAATCGGTGCCTGTTTAGCAGGTGAAAAAGCAGCAGAATTAATGCAACCTGGAAGCCACGGATCTACCTTTGGCGGCAACCCCCTCGCCTGCGCTGCTGGCCTTGCTACAGTAGAAACCATTATTAATGAAAACCTCTGCGAGAAGGCAGAATCGATGGGGAATTACCTTCAGCAACAACTGGGCAAGCAACTGGAAGGTTGTGAAAGCGTAGTAGATATCAGAGGCCAAGGGCTTATGCTTGCCGTTGAACTCAATACACCCTGTGCAGGCTTGGTTGATAAAGCCGCTAAAAAGGGCCTGTTAATTAATGTTACAGCTGAATCGGTTATTCGGTTACTTCCAACGCTTAACCTAACTACTGATGAAGCTGATCAATTGGTCAATCTCCTCAGCGAAGTAATCAAGCAAGGGCTATAAACCCAGAAGACAAGATATAGAGAGAAGAAAAGACCAGGACTTAAACATGGCACTTAGACATTTCCTCACGCTGCAAGACCTATCAAAACAAGAGCTTCAGCAGCTACTACAAAGAGCTATTGAGCTGAAAAAAGCCCATAAAAATGGTACGGCTAAGCAGCCCTTTTCTGGCAAGGTTCTGGCCATGATTTTTGAAAAATCATCTACCCGCACCCGGGTTTCTTTTGAGGCAGGAATGGCTCAACTAGGTGGCAGCGCCCTGTTTCTTTCACCCAATGACACGCAACTTGGCCGTGGTGAATCAGTTGAGGACTCAGCACGAGTGATCTCAAGAATGGTGGATATCATCATGATCCGCACCTTTGGCCACAACAAAATTGAAAAATTTGCCGAGTATTCATCTGTGCCCGTTATCAATGCACTATCAGATGACTACCACCCCTGTCAGTTACTGGCCGATATGCAAACCTATATCGAACACCGAGGCAGTATTCAGGGCAAACGAGTGGTGTGGTTTGGGGATGGTAATAATATGTGTCAGTCCTATATGAATGCCGCAGATATGCTGGACTTTGAACTGATTATTACCTGCCCAGAGGGCTTTGAACCTTGCTCCAATCTATTGGAGAAATTTAGTGATCGCGTCTCCATAGAACGAGACCCAGTAGCTGCAGTTTCAGGAGCCAATTTAGTCGTTACTGACACCTGGGCCTCGATGGGTCAGGAAGAGGAAAAACAACTCAGAGAAAAAGCTTTTGCCGGTTTCCAAGTCAATGAAGACATTATGTCCCTCGCAGCAGAAAATGCCCTGTTTATGCACTGCCTACCGGCCTACCGCGGACTTGAAATCAGTGAGACTATCATGGAATCCAAATGGTCCGTGGTTTGGAATGAAGCTGAAAACCGCCTCCATGCTCAGAAAGCACTGGTAGAGTTTTTACTGAATGAAATGGCGCACCATAAAGCTCAGTGATAACTTTTTATTTTTTAACGAGCTTTGAACGCTTACGGTTTACTTTAAGGCGGGATTTTCCATAACTGTTGCGCCAGATTTTTCCACGGCGGGTTTTTTTATCACCTTTTCCCATACTGCCATCCTTAATTATTGATAACACAGACTAGATAGTCATGTATTAATAAAATGTGTATCAATAAAAATAGAACAGTATTATGAAAGGTGCCATCAAAATGGTAAGCAACCTTATGGCAAACAACAGCTAAAAAAGCTTAGTTGTCACAAACCAGCTGAGCCTCTGCCACATCAAGAGTGCCCTCATAGATAGCTCTACCAGTAATCGCACCCAATATGCCCTGATCCGCAACTTTATTTAATGCTACGATATCATCCATATTGGTAATGCCGCCTGATGCAATCACAGGAATAGAAGAAGCTTGTGCCATTGCGACAGTTGCCTCCACGTTAACCCCTTGCATCATGCCATCCCGATCAATATCTGTATAAACAATCGCACTAACGCCATCGGACTCAAAGCGTTTGGCCAAATCAGCTGCTTTCACTTCTGTCACTTCAGCCCATCCATCCGTAGCGACCAAGCCTTTTTTAGCATCAATACCAACAATAATATGACCTGGAAATTGCTTACACATTTCGGTGACAAAATCAGGTTCTTTCACTGCTTTAGTGCCAATAATGACGTATTCCACACCGGCTTTGAGATAAGCTTCGATAGTCTCTCCACTACGGATACCGCCACCGATCTGTATGGGTAAATCCGGGTAAGCTTTGGCAATCTCGGTGACGACTTCACCGTTGACCGGTTCACCAGCAAAGGCACCATTTAAATCCACTAGGTGCAAACGGCGTGCACCTGCATCGACCCAACGAGCAGCTATATCAACAGGCTTACCGGAAAACACTGTGGAGTCGTCCATATGACCCTGACGTAGACGAACACATTCACCGTCTTTCAAATCAATAGCGGGGATAATTAACACGAATTAATTCCTGTTCTAAAATTTCTAAATAAAGGTGTAAATCTTGGATTATTAACGCCCTTGCCATGAAATAAAGTTACTCAGCAATTGCAACCCAGCGGTATGACTTTTTTCTGGATGAAACTGCACAGCAAACAGGTTATCTCTCACCAGTGCTGCAGCAAATTTAACCGAATAGTCACAGCTACCAGCGACTAACTCTTCATGACTTTCGTCTACAAAGTAGCTATGAACAAAGTAGAAGCGGCTATCCTGGTCGATACCCTGCCACATGGGATGATCAATGGTCTGATGAACACGATTCCAACCCATATGAGGTACTTTCAGTTTTTCACCGCTGGCATCATGAATATCACGACCAAAAAACCGCACCTTACCCGGTAAAATATCCAGGCAATCGACACCATTATTTTCTTCACTGTGTTCAAGCAGCGCCTGCATGCCAACACAAATACCCAACACAGGCTTCTCTTCGATGGCTTTCGCGACTAACTTATCAAAACCCAAACGGCGGATTTCAGCTATACAATCACGAATAGCCCCCACCCCAGGGAAAACTACTCGATCAGCTTCCTCAACCTCTTCGGCATCAGCAGTAACAATAACTTCCGCCTTAGGAGCAATATGCTCCAAAGCT
>JALQUJ010000189.1 GCA_023263825.1 Porticoccus sp. | reverse complement strand
ATGCCGACACCCCAATATTATTGATGGGTTACACCAACCCTATTGAACGTATGGGCTATGATAATTTTATTGATCAGGCTGTCGCTTCAGGCGTAGATGCGGTTTTGACAGTAGATTTGCCACCGGAAGAAGCTGAAGAGTTTAATCAGCATTTAAGGCAAGCTGATTTGGAAAATATTTTCTTGTTAGCTCCGACAAGTACAGCGGAACGACAGAAAAAAGTCACTGATATTGCAGGTGGCTTTATTTATTATGTCTCCCTTAAGGGTGTTACTGGCGCTGGTAATTTGGATGTAGAGTCTGTTAAGAAAAATGTATCGAATATTCGTTCACTGACTGACCTGCCAGTCTGTGTAGGGTTTGGTATTAAAGATGGTGCATCGGCCCGCGCTGTAGCTGATTTGTCCGATGGTGTTGTGATTGGTAGTGTATTGGTTAACCAGATAGCAAAACTGGCTGAACAGGGAGAATCTGATCCATCGGTTTATGCTTCAGCGGTTTCTGGAATTATTACTGAAATACGGCAGGCATTAGACCATTAATTGGTTAGAATGATAGGTAACAGAAAGCACTAGGAAAATGGAAAAAATATGAGCTGGCTGGAAAAAATTCGTCCCAAAGGTCCTGCAACCCAGAAGAAAGATCGGACTCAAAGTGTCCCTGAAGGGTTGTGGACTAAGTGCCCCAAGTGTAGTGCACCCTTATATCGCCCTGAATTAGAAAAAAACCTGGATGTATGCCCTAAGTGTGATCACCATTTGCGAGTAGGTGCTCGACGTCGGTTGGATATTTTCCTCGACCCGGAAGGTCGCCAAGTATTGGCAGAAGACGTAAAACCAATTGATCGTCTCAAATTTAAAGATATCAAAAAATATAAAGATCGACTTTCCGCTGCACAAAAAGCAACGGGGGAAGACGATGCTATTGTTGCCATGAAGGGCACATTAAATGGCATGCCTGTAGTCGTTGTAGCCTTTGAATTTGCATTTCATGGTGGTTCTATGGGCTATGTGGTTGGAGAGCGTTTTACCCGAGCAGCCCAAATTGCCCTAGAAGATAACATTCCTTTTATTTGTTTCTCTGCTACGGGCGGTGCACGTATGCAGGAAGCGTTGATTTCTTTGATGCAGATGGCTAAAACCAGTGCCGTCATTGAAAGACTTAAAGCACAAGGTACGCCTTATATTTCGGTGATGACAGACCCTGTTTACGGTGGTGTTTCTGCCAGTCTAGCATTACTTGGTGACATTAATGCCGCAGAGCCTGGTGCAAGGGCCGGATTTGCAGGACCGAATATTATTGAACAAACAATTCGTCAAAAACTGCCAAAAGGGTTTCAGCGCGCGGAGTTCCTGCTTGAACATGGTGCGATTGATATGATTATTCCCAGGCAAGAGATGCGCTCTACTTTGTCATCTCTATTGGCCAAGTTTACTGGGCGCCCTGGACTAGACATTGCTGCTGGTAAATCGACTGATAGCGATTTGTCATCCCCCTCGGAATTGAGTGACCCTGAAACTGGCGATCAAAATGCCCCCCCAGCCGATACTGCCCCAGTCTCTGGATGAATGGCTTGACCTATTAGAGACCAGGCACCCCAAAGAGATAGAGCTTGGGCTTGATAGAGTAGGCCGGGTTGCAGAGCAACTCGGCCTTTTGCCGTCAAATAGCTCTAAATTAGATAGTCAATCGACAACTCACCAAATAGCAAAACAGATCATTACTGTTGCGGGTACCAACGGTAAAGGCTCCTGTGTTGCTGTAATTGATAGTATTTTAAGGTCGGTCGGCTATCAGGTCGGAACCTATACGTCGCCACATTTTATACGCTATAACGAACGTATTTGTATCAATGGTACGAATATAGATGATGAGGCGATTTGTGGAGCATTTGAGCGCGTAGAGGTTGCACGAGAGGGCATAAGCCTCAGTTATTTTGAGTTTGGAACACTGGCTGCTTTTTTAATAATGGCTGACCATGAACTAGATGTGGCTGTTTTAGAGGTGGGCTTGGGAGGCCGGCTTGATGCCGTCAATATTCTTGATGCTGATATTGCGATAGTCACAAGTATCGCATTGGATCATGAGGACTGGTTGGGCAGCGACTTGAATATTATTGCAGCAGAAAAGGCATCAATTGGCCGGCAGGGTAAACCCCTTCTTTGTGGAGATATAGAACCTGTTTCTGGATTATTAGAAAAGGCAGAATCAATCGATGTTGAGTTAATGATTAACGGCCATGATTTTTTTCTGCCAGATTTTTATGGGAAAGTTAAAGAAGGTGAGGATACCAGGGGCTTTGTTGGTCATTTGCTGCCTGAAAACAGTGTTGCCTGTGCTGTTGAGGCTGTGAACTTATTGGTCCCAGAACTGCCTCAACCAGTGATTAAAAAGGGCTTGGAATTTGTACATTTAAAAGGGCGGTATCAACAGCTAAATATCGATGGTGCCCATATCGTGCTGGATGTCGCGCATAACCCCCAAGCTGCTGAATTACTTGCACAAAGATTGTCGACATTACCGGCAAAAAAAAGCGCTGTTTTTGGAGTAATGAGCGATAAAGATATCGAGGGTATATGGCGGCCATTACTTCCCCTCATACATAGTTGGTATTTTTGTGATATTCCAGGACAGGAGCGTGCAGCTAAAGCACGAAATCTTGCGGCACTGATGTACAATAAAACCCCAAGTTTGGCCTGTAATGTAGAAATATCACCTTCAGTGGCTTTAAAGAAGGCGATAGCAGCTTCTGATGCGGGTGATACAGTCGTTGTTTTTGGATCCTTTTTTACAGTTGGGCCTGTACTTAGTTGGCTAGAGAACTTGGATTAAAAAATACTGGCTTAAAGAGTTTTGATTCAAAAAGCTTTGAGTAAAAAGTGCTAATTTAAGGCAAATATTAGTATCTACAAAAGTCAAAGGGCAGGGAGTTCTGAAAAGTGAGTGAAAGCTTAAAGCAGAGAATCGTAGGCGCTCTTGTTTTAGTTGCGTTAGCGATAGTGATTATTCCTCTGGTATTCGATTTTTCTGGTGAGCGTCAGGTAGACGTTAGTTCTACTATTCCTCCAATGCCAGACATTGAAGCAGTTGTTGTGGCAGAACCTCAAAGGCCGAAAGATATCATTCCTGCAAAATCAGCCGATGAGATATTCCAGTTTGGTTCTGAATCACCCAAACAAAGTGAATCCCTAGAAGATGAAATCCCTGCTTTATCTTCTGATGGAATGCCTATTGGTTGGGTATTACAAGTTGGTAGTTTTAAAGAGAAGGCTACAGCAGAGGATTTGGTAAAAAAACTGTTAGCTGATGGATACCGTGCCTTTATTCGTGAAAAGAAAGGTACATCAGGCACCCTGAGTCGTGTATTTGTGGGTCCAAAGGTTTTGAAAAAGAAACTGGTTCAGGAAAAAACCGCCATTGATAAAAAATATGGTGTAGATTCCTTGTTGCTCCACTTTGAGCCCTGACCTTAGCTAGTCACTCTGTTACACTCCGGTTTTATGGTATTAACCCTTATAATCCAATCACTCTAGAGTGCTTATTATTTTGTACTCTTTATATGCAATAGGGCGATCACATCATGACTTGGGCTGACTGGGCGATTATTGCAGTATTGGGTTTGTCTGCACTTATTAGCGTAGTAAGAGGCTTTGTAAAAGAAATAGTCTCATTGTTAATCTGGCTGGCAGCTGCAGTTATAGCCTCTATTTTTCACGATCAGCTGGCATCTTTAATGCCAGACCTGATTGATACTCCCTCCCTACGAATGCTCGCTGCTTGGATTGTTTTATTCGTTGCTGTTTTACTTGTTGGTAGTATCTTAAATTATCTTTTGGGTAAGCTGGTCAAGGCCACAGGCCTTTCTGGAACAGATCGATTGCTAGGCCTTGTTTTTGGCGCTATTCGGGGGCTGACCATTGTGATGGTTATCCTGATTATTTTGCCTAAAATATTGCCTGTAATGGAAGATCAGTGGTGGCTTGAGTCCACATTAATTCCCTATTTTATGCAGTACGAAGACTGGGCCAGGGAGACAGGCACAGCGGTATTGGACTTTTTGAAGAACCTGCTTTGATGAGTAGGCGATACAGTAGTAAATAGCCGTTTAAAGAGGTTGCCAGACCCATGTGTGGTGTAGTCGGAATTTTTGGTAATACAAACGTTAATCTTCAACTTTATGATGCATTAACTATGCTTCAACACCGTGGCCAGGATGCCGCAGGAATAATGACCTGTGACAATGGACGTTTTAATCAGCGTAAAAGCGTTGGTTTGGTCAAAGATGTCTTTCACTCTCGCCATATGGCTCAGCTCCAGGGAAACATGGGTATTGGCCATGTACGTTACCCTACAGCGGGTAGTTCAGGTCCAGCCCTTGCACAGCCGTTTTATGTGAATTCACCTTATGGTATATGCATGGCCCATAACGGTAATCTCACCAATACCGACGAGTTGATGGAGCTGCTATTCAAATCTGACTTACGTCATATTAATACAGACTCTGATTCAGAAGCATTACTCAATGTTTTTGCCCATGAGCTGCTGCTACAGGGCAAGTTGCAGCCAACATCTAATGATATCTTTGAAGCGGTTAGGCGAGTTCATCGCCGTTGCCGTGGTGCTTATGCCGTTGTTGGCATGATAGCCAGCTATGGCATGGTGGCATTTCGTGATCCCAATGGTATTCGTCCACTTGTCTACGGTCAGCGTGAAACTGACCAGGGCATGGAATATATGGTGGCCTCTGAAAGTGTGGCTTTGGATGTTTTAGGATTTAAATTAGTACGTGATCTCGCACCAGGGGAAGCATTGTATGTGGACACTGATGGTAAATTGCATTTGGAGCAATGTGCAGAAAACCCTAAGCTGATGCCTTGTATTTTTGAGCATGTATATTTTGCTCGACCAGACTCTATTATTGATGAAATATCTGTCTATAAATCCCGTTTAAGAATGGGAGAAAAACTGTCTGAAAAAATACAACGGTTATACCCAGAGAATGATATTGATGTGGTTATACCCATTCCTGATACCAGTCGCGTTTCGGCACAGGCAATTGCTGAAAAATTAAGAATAAAGTATCGCGAAGGGTTTATGAAGAACCGTTATATTGGTCGCACATTTATCATGCCTGGGCAGACCCAGCGTAAAAAGTCAGTGCGACAAAAACTCAACCCAGTAAAACTGGAGTTTCAGGGTAAAAACGTATTGTTGGTCGATGACTCTATTGTTCGTGGCACGACATCAAAAGAAATTATCCAAATGGCCCGTGATGCTGGAGCGAATAAGGTTTATATTGCTTCAGCAGCGCCGCCTGTTCGTTACCCCAATGTTTATGGTATTGATATGCCATCTGCACATGAGTTAATTGCCCATAATAGGACAGATAAAGAAGTCGCGGAATTAATCGGTGCAGACTGCTTAATTTATCAGGATCTCGAAGACTTGGTAGAGAGTGTCAAGGAAGGAAATAGTAAGATTGATCAGTTTGATTGCGCTGTTTTTGATAGTAATTATGTCACTGGTGATGTTGATAATAGCTACCTGGAAAAACTGGATGCCCAAAGGAATGATACGGCGAAGAATGGTAAAAGTAGCTCCAAAGATTCTGCAAATGATGAAGTGATTGGTTTGCATAACTCTGATTCAGAAGCGTAAGCCAAGAGCAAAAGTATACAATATAAACCTAGAAACATAAGCTGTAGTGGATAGATACAATGACCTCTGAAGATATAAACGATGTGTTGGCAGAAGCCGAATTGGACACAATTGCCATTCGTGCCGGACACACACGCACCCATGAAGGGGAACATGGGGAGCCATTATTTCTTACCTCCAGCTATATTTTTAAGAACGCCGAAGAGGCAGCGGCACGCTTTTCTGGTGATCAAGCCGGTAATGTCTATTCGCGTTATACCAACCCTACGGTTCGCATTTTTGAAGAGCGCATTGCTGCCTTAGAGGGAGCAGAGCAGGCTGTAGCAACTTCATCTGGTATGGCGGCTATTCTCAGTGCCTGTATGGCGTTACTCAAATCAGGCGACCATATTGTCTGTTCCCGCAATGTATTCGGTACGACAACTGTTTTGTTGGAAAAATACTTAGGTCGTTTTGGGGTTAAAACTACATTTGTTTCTCTTACAGAGCTTGAGCAATGGCAAGATGCAGTCACCCCTGAAACCAAAATGTTTTTTCTGGAAACACCATCCAACCCCCTCTGTGATGTGGCAGATCTACCAGCATTAGCAACATTGGCTCATGATAATAATGCACTGCTTGTGGTCGACAACTGTTTTTGTACGCCAGCATTACAACAGCCCCTAAAGTTTGGTGCAGATCTGATTATCCACTCAGCAACAAAGTATTTGGATGGCCAGGGCCGTTGTTTGGGCGGTGTTGTTACGGGGCGAAACGAATTAGTGGATGAAGTGCT
>JALQUJ010000162.1 GCA_023263825.1 Porticoccus sp. | reverse complement strand
TAAATTGGACAGCAATATTCTTTCATCCATAACGATTAGTCAGGTGTTTACTGAGGCATTGATGAGTGACTCAGGTATTACTGACAAAATATGTATGGATTTAGCGGCTTATGTTGAGCGCGACCCTGCTTGTGATCGATATTCCTTGCCTCTGTTGTATTTTAAAGGTTTTCATGCGCTACAGATTCATCGAATTGCCCATTGGCTCTGGAATCATGATCGAAAGAGTTTAGCCTTATATTTACAAAATAGAGTTTCTGAAGTTTTTGCTGTGGATATCCACCCGGCTGCCCAAATTGGTGGTGGCATTATGATTGACCATGCCACTGGATTGGTGGTGGGGGAGACAACGGTCATTGGTGATAATGTTTCCATGTTGCACTCGGTTACCTTGGGTGGAACAGGTGCGGAAGCTGGCGATAGACACCCAAAAATACACTGCGGAGTTTTGATCGCTGCAGGTGCAAAAATATTGGGAAATATAGAGGTAGGAGAGGGTGCCAAGATTGGTGCAGGTAGCTTGGTTTTAGAGCCTGTTCCCGCACACACGACTGTTGCTGGTGTTCCTGCCAAAATAGTCGGCCATCCCACTGAGGCAGAACCAGCACGTGAAATGGATCAACGTATAGATGGCTAGTTCAGAAAATAAGAGCGAAGAAAACTCTGATAGTAAAGAAAGCTTTAAAGGCAAAAACTCCCTTGATAAAAGTGATGCAGATTTTCTGGGGTTACTGAAACGGCGTATTTTGGGGGCAACGGCATATTCATGGCAGGGACTTAAAGCTTGCTTTAAGCATGAAGAAGCTTTTCGGGTAGAGGTATTCTTTGCTGTTTTTTTGCTGCCTCTGGCACTGTTAATTGCTTCGTCGGCAGTTGAGCTGGTGTTGCTTATAGGTTCGGTTGTCTTTGTTTTAATTGTCGAGCTACTTAATTCTGCCATTGAAGCAGTGGTTGATCGAATCGGCCATGAACATCACGAGCTAGCGGGGCGAGCCAAAGATTTGGGTTCTGCAGCTGTGATGTTGTCAATGTGGTTGTTTATTGCTACCTGGTTATTGATTTGTATTGGTTGGGATTAAAGCAGTCTGGAGTTAAAACAGCCTAGGGTAAAAACAGTTAGGAGATAAAAAATAGCTATGCGTAGACAGTACTATGCAGAATTTTTTGGTACATTCACAAAAAAATCACTATTTTTAGAGATACCCTTATAAAATATGCTGGTATCAAGAATTGCATTTGGGCGTTAGAATCTCGCTGTGTCAAAGGTGATTTGAAAAGAAAGTCATTTGATATGAGAAGAAAACCAGCGCTTTAGGAATGCAAGCAAGTGAACGACGACGATTCAGATTTTTTTCAGCAAGAAATGGGCGATGTGGAGCCATTAAAAAAGCCCGCTGACCGTGTACATCTGAAAAAAACCACAGAACAAATTCCAGGTATGGAAATCCGCAGAAAAGCTGCGCAACAGGCATTAGCAGAGGGAAGCCATGCCCTTGCCTCAGAAGAATTTATTAAACAGGTAAAACCCCGCGATGTACTCAGCTTCAAAAGGGATGGTGTGCAGCATGGTGTATTTAAAAACCTGCGTTTGGGTAAATACTCCATTGATTCCCGGTTAGATCTCCACCGAATGACCGTAGCCCAAGCACAACTACAGGTTTCCCGCTTTGTTAACGATTGTATGAAGCACGATATTCGCTGTGCCTTGATTACCCACGGTCGGGGGGAAAACAGAGAAAAGCCTGCCTTGCTCAAAAGCTGCACCAATCACTGGTTACAACAAATGGATGAAGTATTGGCGTTTCACAGTGCTCAGCCCCAGCATGGTGGGAGTGGTGCGACTTATTTGCTGCTAAGAAAGAGCAAAGAGAAAAGTACCGAGAATTTTGAGCGGCATCAGAAGGGAAAGAATCGGCCTAAGTAAATTACTAGTTGAATTAAAGCGATTAAAGGGCTCTGGAGTACCCTGAGTTTCTCGGACAGTTAAATTAAGCAGCATTTAGCTCATATTGTTCAGGGGCTTGGTAGTCCAATGTTTGATGCAATCGCTGCCGGTTATAAAAAATCTCAATGTATTTAAAGATATCAGGTTTGGCTTCCCTTCGAGTTCGATAGTCTTTATAAAATATCCATTCGTTCTTTAACGAAGCAAAGAAGCTTTCAGCAACAGCGTTGTCGTAACAATCACCCTTGCGGCTCATGCTCGGTATCACGCCATGCACCTTGAGTATTTTCTGGTATTTGTACGAAGTGTACAGATTGCCTCTATCCGTATGGCGCGCTTTAACCCAGTCTCCCCATTCTTCCTCTAAGGGCACGGAGTGGGCTGATGACATCATTAATACGGTTGAGATAAACAAAAGAAAGGAGCAGAAAAGTGTAACAGCTGGGGTTAGACGTAATTCCATTGTTTAGTCTCCGCAAGGCTAGGGGCTTTACATTTACACCATATTTTTAATAGTACAGAGTTACTTCTTCCGCTTTAACAACAACGAATCAATACCATTACTCGCCAATCTTCCCCGTGCATCCGCCAGTTCTGATCGGTCACTAAACGGCCCAACAATAACCCGGTGCCAGGTTTCGTTTTTTCTTGGACTGACTTTTTCTATTTTTGCATTCAAGTTAAGCAATAACAGGCGTGCCCGTAAGCTGTCGGCATCGCTGTTGCTTTTAAAAGAACCGACTTGAAGTAGAAACGTGTCATTTGAATTAACGGATTGTGTTGCCGTGTTATCGGTATCCGGGGTATCGGGAACAATAACTTCGGACTCCCGAAGCAGGGTGTAGAAGTCAAAGCGGGGTTTGTTGCCGCTATTGTCGGAGTTCTCTGTTGAAGTATCTTCAGAGATGTCACTCTCTTGGTCGCTGGGTACTTCAGAGAGCTTGGTGAGTGACATGATTAGAACACCAAGCAGAACCCCGACAAATAACCACAGCCAACCGGGAGGGCTTTGATTGTTTTTCTTTGGGCGCTTTTTCACATTGCCTCGAGAGGAACCACGCTGGGGACTTCTTTTGGTAGACTTTTTGGCGTAATCCCTAGTCATATATTCTGTTGAGCCTATCAAATGTATTTGTTGGCGGTCATTGTAGGGGGAAGTAGTGTTCCTCGCTAGAGGTCTCTAATCGTTTCTAGACTGATATGTCTTTTCAGGTCATATCTTGTGGATCAATATCCACAGACCACCGTACTCGTTTGGCTAATTGGGATTGCTCTAGTTCCGGGCAGAGGGTTGCGAGCATACGCTGTAGGGCTTTGCGCTCACTGCAAATGATGCTGAGTTGATGGCGGAAACGTCCGCTACGCCTTTCCATGGGGGCCGGTAGCGGGCCCAGATAACTTATATTGGTAGAGGTTGCATTATTAGTAGCTGGCAATAGGCGCTCTGCACTTTGGCGGCAGTGTTTCAGAAATTCTATAGCGGCTTCACCATTGACTGCTTCGGCACGAATAACGGCCATGTAGCGGTAGGGTGGCAATTGGGCTAACTCCCGTTCCCTGAATAACTCCTGACAAAATGCATTGTAATTATCGTGGGTGAGGTTAGAGATTAGGGGGTGGTCACAATGGTGGCTTTGGATGATGACGGTGCCCGGTTTATCGCCACGACCGGCACGACCAGCCACTTGAGTAATCAGTTGCCCCATTTTTTCTGGTGCACGGAAATCCGGGCTAAATAGCCCCCCATCAGCATCTAATATGGCGACAAGCGTTACATTGGGGAAATGATGCCCTTTGGCGAGTAGCTGTGTGCCAATAAGAATACAGGGGTCGCCGCTGTTCACTTTCTCCATCATTTCTTTCATGGCTTGTTTGCGGCGGGTGGTGTCTCTGTCTACCCGAATAATGGGGGTGTCAGGGAACAGTGCTTCCAGAATTTCTTCACTGCGTTCAGTACCCTGACCAATACATTGTAATTGTGCGCTATGGCAGAAGGGGCAGGCCGTAGGTATTGGCTCCATGTGTTCGCAATGGTGGCACAAAAGCCGGTTGGGGCTTCGGTGTACCGTGAGCCTAGCTTCACAGCGATGGCAGTCAGAAACCCAGCCACATTCATGGCAGCTCAATGTTGGTGCAAAACCCCGACGGTTTAGAAAGACTAAGACCTGGTCCCCAGCGACCAGTGTTTCAGTTATGGTATCAATCAGTTCCCGGGAATAACCACTGGAGAGATTGGCCTTGCGAATATCTACGGGTTGCCAGCGCGGTTGTGCGGCATTGCCGGGACGGGATGTGAGGGTAAGTTTGGTGTAACGGTTTTGCTCACAGTTATAGAGAGATTCCAGTGAGGGTGTGGCGGAGCCCAAAACTAGTGGTATGGATTCTTTTTGGGCTCGAATTACTGCCAAATCCCGTGCTGAATAACGGAAGCCTTCTTGTTGTTTAAATGAGCTGTCGTGTTCTTCGTCGACGATTAGTAACCCAGGTTTTTTCAATGGAGTAAAGATTGCTGATCGAGTGCCCAGAACTATCGGAGCTTGTCCCGTTCTAGCGGCATTCCAGGCGATGGCTCTTTCGCGATCTGTCAGCCCCGAGTGAAGTAGCGCTATGGGACAATTAAAACGTTGTTCAAAGCGTTTGAGAGTTTGTGGTGTCAGGCTGATTTCAGGAATAAGCACCAGGGCCTGTTTGCCATAGCGTAGTATTTTTTCAATGGCTTGAAGATAGACCTCGGTTTTACCACTGCCCGTTTCGCCGTACAGAAGGTAGGGGTTAAAATCATGGAGTTCAATGCTATCGAGGGCTTGTTGTTGTTCAGAGAGCAGAGTTAATGGCTGTTCGGCCAGCAGGTTTTCCTGTTCTTCAAGAGGCTTTCCTTCCAGTGCCTTTGTAGTCGATGTTATAAGTCCTTTTTCTTCCAGCTGCTTAAGTGCTGAGGAGGAAGCCTCTGCGCGCTTTAAATCATTAACACTGAGCTCATAACATGCATGGCTTTGCTGTTGTAGCAGATTGAGAATTTGCTGTTGTTTGGGTGCACGTTTGAGTGCTGTTTCAGGCAGGCCTTTACCTAGGTCTGTGAGCTGCCAGTATTTCTCTTCTTGAACAGGGATGTCGTCTCCTTTGCGAAGCAGAGAGGGTAGAGAATTTATCAGTGCATCACCAATGGGATGTTGGTAGTAGCGAGCAGCCCAAACATAAAGTTCAAACAGATGTGGCGGTAGCAGGGGTGTGCTATCAAGCACTGTATCAATGGGTTTAAGTTTCGATCGTGGAAAGTTGCTGTTGTTAGTACAGCTAACAACAATACCTACGACTTTACGGCGGCCAAAGGGAATGATTACCCGGGTGCCGGGGGCTAGATCTTTATCATTTGTACTGTCATTAGTACTACCGTTGATAGGCGGTAAATAATCAAATAGTCGGCGCAGTGGTGAGGGTACAGCAATGCGATAGATAGTAGAGTGGTTCACATGCGAGGGGTTGTTCATATTGTTTTATGGGTTCTACTTACTATCCGTGTCCGGTTGTTTACGTTAAACCTTGAATACAGGCTGTTTTCTGGTAGTATGCGCGCTCCGTTTGAGAGCGGCATATGGTGCCTAACACCGTAACGATTCATTATGATGATTGGGTGGCGGTATGCAAGACATTGAGGCTAAGAGAACATGAAATCTGAAATTCACCCAAATTATGGTACGTTGACGGCAACTTGTAGCTGCGGCAACGTGATTGAAGTTGGTTCCACTATGGCAACAGGCATGCACATTGATGTGTGTTCACAGTGCCACCCTTTTTATACCGGTAAGCAGAAAGTTGCTGATACCGGTGGTCGTATCGACCGCTTTAACAAGCGTTTTGCTGGTCGTTCTGCCAAGAAATAATTGTAGCTATATGTTTGCCTTCACCGGCAACCGAAGCGCGCTCATGGTTAGTTCCTTGAGCGCGTTTTTTGTTTGTGGGGTAAGGCTATTTTGTCTGGCTCTTTATCTAATAGGCATTGCCACTCTTGCTGGTTGTGGTGAAGGGCAGCAATCTGACCTAGAACATTCAGAGCTATCCATATATTCAAAACTATCCATAAATTCAGAGCTGCCTGAGACATAAGTTATATGTAGTCCCTTTGCTGAAACCGAAGTTGTTACGGTTTCTCACGTCCATGATGGCGATACCCAGACATTATCTGATGGTCGAAAAGTCCGCTTGATTGGTGTAAATGCTACGGAAGTCGCTAAAAAGGGTAGCTCGAATCAGCCTTTTTCTCTTCAGGCTAAGCAGGCTGTTCAGGCTTTTATCTCCCAGTCAAAAAGCACCCAATTACTCACTGATATTGAAAACAAAGACCATTATGGTCGATGGTTGTGACATATTTACAATGGGGCTGGAGACAATCTAGAGCAGTCTTTATTGCAACAGGGGTTGGCTTACCATGTGGCGATTCCTCCAAACCTCTCCTTGGCTAGTTGTTTGGATCAGGCAGAGCAACAGGCTCAAGATAAGCAGTTAGGCATCTGGAGTAATCGGGGTATTTTTCCTGTACAGGCTAGATTGGTAAAACGAGGTGGGTTTCAGCGTAGCAGGGTAGAGACGAGCGTTCGCACGGGTAAACCTGGTACTGGTAAATATTGGCACCTGAAATTAGATAACAATTTTACAGTCATGCTTTATTCTGAACATCAGCATCGGGTTTCAAAATCTTGGTTTAAGCAGCTTCAAGGTACAACCATTGAAGTCCAGGGCTGGGTCTATAAGACGAATAGTCAGTGGCGGATGAAATTGGAAACACCTTATGGAGTTGAGCCGCTTTAGTTTTGAATGACTTCTACCTTGGATTATTCTGGTCTTCAATTATCTTAGCGATGACTTTTCGTTAAGTATCCCTTCCTGATACAGTATATGTTCCCTAGTGCTACATAAGTACCATATAGGTACTCTATTCGTGTCGTGTTTGATCAAATGAGGAGAATTGCTGGTGTTAATAAACGATTATTACTCTCAAGAAAATCATGGGCCCTATGAGCTTTTCGACCTCGGTGACTTTGAGTTAGAAAGTGGTGGAACGATTAGAAGCTGCCAATTAGCCTACACGACCTTTGGTAAATTAAACCCAAATAAAGATAACGCCATACTTATGACTACTTGGTATTCCGGTACCAGTAAAATTATGGAGCAGGTGTATGTTGGTCAGGGTCGAGCGATAGACCCAGATAAATACTTTGTAATTATCATCAATCAAATCGGTAATGGCTTATCGACATCTCCCCACAATACTCCAGCACCTTTCGGCATGGCGGCGTTCCCCCACGTAAGAATTGGGGATGATGTTCGGGCGCAACATAAACTGCTCACCGAGAAATTTGGGCTTGATTCCTTGGCATTAGTGGTAGGTGGTTCCATGGGCGCTCAACAGACTTGGGAATGGGCTGTACGGTATCCGGAAATGGTCAAACGGGCAGCACCAATAGCTGGAACAGCTAAAAATACACCCCATGACTTTTTGTACACAAAAACACTGAACGAAGCAATTACGTCAGATCCTGCCTGGGATGGTGGGTGGTATAAAGAACCCCATGCAGTGCATCGTGGATTACGTAGACATGCAGACCTTTGGTCTGTGATGGGTTATAGCACCGAAATGTTTAAGCAAGAGCTATGGCGAGATCTTGGCTTTTCTTCCCTAGAAGACTTCTATGTGGGTTTTACCCAGGGTTATTTCCTGCCTATGGATCCTAACAATTTGCTGTGCCTAGCGTGGAAGTGGCAACGGGGTGATGTGAGCAGAATTACTGGGGGTGATCTAGAGGCAGCGCTGAGTCGGATCACCGCTAAAATGTTTGTGATGCCGATTGATGCCGACATGTTTTTTCCTCCTCAAGATTGTGAGGATCATCAAAGAATGGTTGCGAACAGTGAATTCAGGGTGATTAATAGCCACTGGGGGCATTTGGGGCTCTTTGGAATGGATCCCAAATATGCTGAGCAAGTTGACCACCATCTTAATGAGCTGTTGGCCATTGAGGTATAAAGGTCAGGCTTTATAGGGCTAGCTTTTAAGGGGCAGGCATTAAATGGCACCGTCAGATCAAACATCAAACAAGCTAAACAAGATTGTTGCTGATGCTCGTCATGCTAGAGACGACCGAGAGAAGGGGTATCGTGAGAAGGCATTAAAGCTGTACCCCTGGGTTTGTGGTCGATGTGCCCGAGAGTTTACCCGAGAAAACTTGACTCAATTAACCGTTCATCATCGTGATCATAACCACGATAACAACCCTTCAGATGGTAGTAACTGGGAGTTGTTGTGTATCTATTGCCATGACAATGAGCACTCCCGTTACACTGAGGCTGAATCTGGTAATACTTCAACGGAAACGGAAAAAAGTGCTGCAACCCACCAGCCGTTTGCCGGTTTGGGCGACTTGTTAAAAGGTAAATAAGTTAAAAGGTAAATAAGTTAAAAGATAAATAAGTTGAAATCTAAAAATAATCTTGGGTTCAGGACTAGAGTTAAATCTAAGAGATTATTTGGAAGGCCTTTTTCTGGATTGCAGGTTAAGTCCATTTTGTGATTTATTTTTTAATTTGTCCTGTTGTTTAGGTATAGATTTTGGTTCGGGTGTAGGGTGCTTGGCTTTAAGTTTTTTTGGCTTTTTCGGTTTCTTAGGCTTTAACGGTCGGTTGTCTAATCTTGATTCGGGTACATTGTGATTGGGCTCAAAACCGTCAATCAGCTTGCGAGGCAATACTTTCTTAATAAGGCGCTCAATTGCTTTGAGCTCATTAAATTCATCGGCACTGACAAGGGATATAGCCTCTCCTGTGGCCCCTGCACGTCCTGTGCGGCCAATCCGGTGCACATAATCTTCTGCTACGGTAGGGAGGTCAAAATTAATCACTTGGGGTAATTGTTCGATATCCAGTCCTCGTGCGGCGACATCTGTTGCGACTAAAATCTTTACTTTTCCTTTTTTAAAGTCCGCCAACGTTTTGGTTCTAATGGCCTGGCTTTTGTCCCCATGGATGGCAGCGGCTTTCAGTCCACTATGTTTCAAATAGGTTGTTAAACGGTTCGCCCCTTTTTTGGTTTTTGTGAATACCAGCATATGATCCCACAGGTGTTGTTGAATCAGTTCTATCAGAAGTTGTGGCTTTTGTTTTTTATCTACTGGGCAAATCCATTGTTTAACGGTAGTAGCGGTTGTGTTTTGTGGGTTAACTGAAATTTCTACAGGGTTATTGAACAGTACTTTAGATAGTTTGCGGATCTCATTTGAAAAGGTGGCAGAGAACATTAAGTTTTGGCGCTTTTGGGGAAGAAATGCCAGGATTTTACTGATGTCGTTGATAAACCCCATGTCCAGCATACGGTCAGCTTCGTCTAATACCAGAACCTCTAATTGTTCAAACTTCACGGCGTTTTGCTGGTAGAGGTCAAGTAGTCGTCCGGGAGTGGCGACTAAAATATCTACGCCTTTTCGCAGTTTCATCATCTGCGGATTTATTTTAACGCCACCAAAAACGACTGTAGCGCGTAGGTCTAAATTATGGGTATAAGTTTTAGCATAGTCGGCCACTTGAGAGGCTAACTCTCGTGTTGGCACTAACACCAGACTTCGTGCTTGATTTGATTTAGCTGGCAGACCTTGAGACAGCTTCTCAACAATGGGCAGGATGAAACCAGCAGTTTTTCCTGTTCCTGTTTGAGCGGCAGCCATAACATCATTACCCTGCAATATCTGAGGAATTGCTTTGGTTTGTATAGGTGTTGGGGTTTTATAACCTTGTTGGCTTAAGGTCTCTAGAGTCTCTGGAGAAAGGCCGAAATCGGCAAAGTTCATAGCATCTTCTCAGGTGTTAATTTTAGTTACCCAGTATTAAAGTAATTTATTATAAATAATATATAATATATTGATAAATATATTATTTTAATTAATTTTTATTTTTCGTGAATTGGTTTATGTGAGTATACACAAGTATTGGGTTTCTCCCTTTATTTCGGGGTATTTGTTTGAGGTTATGGTGATGATAATGACAGAATTTGGAGTCTGTTTGGTTGTGGGTTTATAGAATTTACATTCCCAAGATAGACTTAATAAGCAGCCGCTTCTATGCTGCGGATTAAAAGTTATCTTTAGACTAAGTAATGTCAAACTCGAGCTTTCGGGCATTCACACATTTTACGGAGAGGTTTATGTCTTCACGTTTCACATTTGTAACCTTTACGTGATTTGGATGAAACAGCTCTTTGCCCAGGAAGTAAGTCTTTGGAAGCTAATAATCAAAGCTTACGTTGATTAATTGTTTGTTCTAATACTTACTTTGTTTGGTTAAATATCACGAAAATGCCATTCCTCTTTCAGGGTTTTTACCTGCCATGCTGTCAGCTATTTAATGGGGTAGTTGATAGGTAGATACGGCACTTTTGACTTTATCGATAGTCAGATTGGTTGAAAGTTAGAAGCAGAGTAAGAGTTTATATGACCCTGAAGTTCGAACAATTAGTATTATTGCAGCGAAGAAAAATGATATTTGTATTGTTTGCCTATATATTCACGGGTGCTTTGGCTATTTTTATGATGACAAGGCTAGCTGCTCATGTAGGCATATTCATCAGTGTTTTTGTAAGTTTGTTATATGCTTTGGGTGTTGGTTGGATTTTGACCAAGCTCGTTAATTATTTTGTTCAAGCTCAATGTCCAATTTGCTCTTCTTCTAACTTAACTGAAAATTTTACATTGCAATGTAAAATGCCAGAATATCAGTGTAGCCAATGCCAAAGGGTATACAGTGAAAAAAGTGCTTAAGCGGAAATAAATTAAGCGTCGGAAAACTAAAATTAGAAAATTCTCCTATAGTGAAAAAAGTATTTTCTGTGGTTGAAATACTTTTGTTATATACAAAGGTGCAAGTTGAAAGATAAGTAAAAGGAACATCAATGAAATTTTTATGCCATTACTTAAAGCCCCATTTCTATCTGGCCATTATATTGATTGTTTTTTCATCAACCTCTCATGGAGGCGTCGTTGAAGAAGCCTATGACATCATCAGAGGCGGTAACCCTGATAAAGGTTATTCAATGCTATTGCCGCTGGCAGAGGAAGGTAATCCTCAGGCCCAATATGGTATTGCCATACTTTATAAAGAAGGATGGGGTACTGAAAAAGATGTTTATAAAGCGATTGAATACTACCAGAAGGCTGCTGAATCCGGGCATGTTAGGGCAATGTTTGATTTAGGTTTATTTTATCAACAAGGCCATATAGTTAAGCAAAATTATACCAAGGCGGTTAAATGGTATGAGCAAGCAGCTAAAAGGGGTTATTCAGCAGCTATGTATGGTTTGGGTGGATTATATTTTAATGGATTTGGCGTAAAGAAAAATGAAGAAGTGGGAAAAGCGTGGTATATGAAATCAGCCAAGGCGGGTTATGAGCCAGCTATTAAATTTGTGAATGATGCGAAAATATTGGGATTCTCAGAATAGCCTTTAGGGGATATTGCCTAAGTAAATAAAAAATTCATGTGAACGTTGTTAGTTGAAACTGTATATGCTCAATGTACTTCAATTTTAGACTGAAAAGGTACTACGATGGGATTAAACCTTATAGCTAAAAAAGAGGATTCTTAATAAAATTTCAGATTGTTCTATCTCGAAAAATTAGCCAATAAGGCTATTTCCAGTTCCATTGTAAAAATAATTCATGTAGTTTATGTGGGTGGATAATTACTCCGGTATTGTTCAGGCCTAGTTATTTGTACTCAGGTTTTTAATGTTGGAGTATCAGGTATTACACACAAATAAAAAATATAAGTAGTCTCGGTTGGGAGCGTCCTTTTTGGTGCGCCTATTTACTTAACCATAGAGTCAGGTTTGAGAGAGCCTGGGCGGGGAGAAAGTGCTGATGATGAAGTTAGGTATACCTAAAGAAGTATTTCCGGATGAACGAAGGGTTGCAGCGACCCCGGCTTCAGTCGAAAAGTTAATTAAACTTGGTTATGAAGTTGTTATTCAATCGGGTGCTGGTGACCCAGCACATTATGATGATGACGCCTATATGGCGGCTGGTGCAGCTATTTCAGTTGATGCGCCTTCCCTTTGGGAGCAATCAGATTTTATTCTAAAAGTTCGGGCCCCAATGATGCACCCTGACCTGGATCGGCATGAAGTCGATTTAATGAAAGAGGGTACCTTGATCGTTAGTTATATTTGGCCTGCACAAAATCCAGAGCTACTCGATCAATTGGCCGCTAAGAAAGCGACAGTTTTTGCCATTGACAGCCTTCCCCGTATTAGTCGGGCACAGAAGATGGATGCACTAAGTGCCATGGCAAACATAGCGGGTTACCGCGCTGTTGTTGAAGCTGCTAACCATTTTGGACGATTCTTTACTGGTCAGGTGACGGCAGCAGGTAAAGTGCCTCCAGCCAAGGTTATGATTATCGGTGCTGGTGTAGCTGGACTGGCCTCAGTCGGCACAGCCAATAGTATGGGTGCTATTGTGAGGGCCTTTGATACTCGCCTGGAAGTAAAAGAACAGGTAGAGAGTATGGGGGCGGAATTCCTAGAGCTGGACTTTGGGGAGGAAGAAGATGGCGGTGGTGGTGGCGGTTATGCCAAACAAATGAGTGATGAGTTTATCGCGGCCGAAATGGCACTGTTTGCAGAACAAGCCAAGGAAGTGGATATTATCATTACTACGGCACTAATCCCCGGTAGACCGGCGCCTAAGCTAATCACTGCTGCAATGGTTCAGTCCATGAAGCCAGGCAGCGTCATTGTTGATCTAGCCTCTGAGCGAGGCGGTAACTGTGAGCTTACTGTACCCGGCGAGGTAGTAGTGGATCATGATGTTACCCTAATTGGTTATACCGATTTACCAAGCCGTATGGCTAAAGTCTCTAGTGACCTCTATGCCAGTAACTTGGTACATCTTTTATCGGATCTGACACCTGAAAAGGATGGTCAGCCTCAAGTGGATATGGAAGATACCGTTGTTCGTGGTGTCACCGTTGTGAAAGACAGTGAAATTACCTGGCCACCACCCAAAGTTGAAGTGTCTGCGGCTGCTCCACCTAATCAGGGTACAGAAGAACCTGCAGCAGCAGAAGTTTCTGAAGAGCCATCTTTATTTAAAAAATGGTTGGGTAAAGGTTCATTGCTGGCCGTTACTGTACTGGCTCTGCTGGGTATTGGTGGTTACGCCCCAGAGAGCTTCCTGAGTCACTTTACTGTGTTTGTGCTGGCTTGTTTCATTGGCTGGCAAGTGGTTTGGAATGTTACTGCATCTCTTCATACCCCACTTATGAGTGTGACCAATGCCATTAGTGGCATTATTGTCATAGGGGCTATTTTACATCTAGTGCAGGCTGGGGGTGCTGCTGTTGGGATTATGTCCTTCATAGCGGTACTGATTGCGACGATTAACATAGCAGGTGGGTTTAGAGTGACCCATCGTATGCTCAAAATGTTCCGCAAATAGGAGACCAGATCATGAGTACAGGATTTGTCAGTGTGGCCTATGTTGTGGCCAGCGTTTTATTCATTCTCAGCCTGGGCGGGTTGAGTCACCAAGAATCAGCACGGCGCGGTAACTTCTTCGGAATAGTTGGAATTATTATTGCCGTAGGTGCCACCATTGCCAGTGTGAGTATGGGTGCGGGAGGCATTGTCTCCATTGTTTTTGCCATATTGATTGGTGCCGCCATTGGGATGTTCCTCGCCAATAAGGTAGAAATGACCCAAATGCCCCAGTTGGTAGCATTGCTGCATAGCTTTGTTGGTTTGGCTGCTGTGTTTGTGGGGTTTGCCGGCTATCTTGACCCGTTAGTGAAAACCCATGGTGCAGAGCATACGATTAAATTGGTTGAGGTATACCTAGGTATCTTTATTGGTGCTATCACTTTTACGGGTTCGCTTATAGCTTGCGGCAAGCTCGATGCAAGGATTCCAAGTGCAGCCCTAACCCTTCCCGGTCGTCATATCATGAACCTGGCTGCGCTGGGTGTTTCAGTACTCTTGGGTGCATGGTTCTTGGGTGCAGACAGCACTGCTGAAGGCATGTTGCCTTTGATTATCATGACGGCCATTGCCTCTGTGTTGGGTGTTCACCTGATTTTGGCGATTGGTGGTGCGGACATGCCTGTGGTTGTGTCTATGCTCAATAGCTATTCTGGTTGGGCAGCAGCCTCAATTGGGTTCATGTTGGGTAATGATTTGTTGATTGTAACGGGTGCATTGGTAGGTAGTAGTGGTGCTATCTTGAGTTACATTATGTGCCGAGCCATGAACCGTTCATTTATCAGCGTGATCTTGGGTGGGTTTGGTCAAACCACAAGCAGCAGTGCTGCTGTAGATGGCGATCAAACAGTTCAGGAATATAGTGTTGATGAAGTTTGTGAAGAGCTGAAAAATGCCAGTTCGGTCATTATTGTGCCAGGTTATGGTATGGCCGTGGCGCAAGCTCAGAATGCTGTTGGTGAGATCACAAAACTTCTAAGGGACAAAGGTACTACCGTCCGCTTTGGTATCCATCCGGTAGCAGGGCGGTTGCCAGGCCATATGAATGTCTTATTGGCTGAAGCAAAAGTGCCTTACGATGTAGTGCTTGAAATGGATGAAATCAATGATGATTTCCCCGAAACAGATATTGTCTTGGTTATCGGTGCTAACGATACAGTCAACCCGGCTGCAATGGATGATCCAAATAGCCCTATTGCCGGAATGCCTGTATTGGAAGTTTGGAAAGCAGGCCAGGTTGTTGTGCTGAAGCGTGGTATGGCTTCAGGTTACGCTGGTGTTGATAATCCCTTGTTCTTTAAAGATAACAGCTGGATGTTATTTGGTGATGCGAAGGACACAGTCGATAAAATTCTAGGAGGGCTACGCTCTTAAAATTTCAGATTAGGTTCTCTAAAACAGTATTGGAGTTGGCTATTTTGCCATAATTAAAAAATAGCCAACTCCTGTTTTTGACCAAAACCTGAACGTATAAAAACTTTTCATTAGAAACTAATATCCATTGTTCTTCGCTCGCCCTTAATCAAAAAAATCTTTAATACTTCAGAAAATTTTTTAATACTATGCGCCCTGGCTTAAAGTCTGTGAGATGCATGATTGTTGATAATTAAATACAGCGCTATTCATTGTGCTGTTGTGAAAGAGATTGAGGAAGGGTTGTGGACTACCACGAAGCAAAAGAACTGCAAGAACGTTGGGGTGATCAGGCCTGTGATCATCCATCCTTTACAGATAAATACCTGTTTGGTTCAAAAACAGGGGATTTTGTATGTGAGCAGTGTGGGCAATTTTTTACCCAACGTCAGAAAGCTCAGCGTGCAAGGAGTAAAGAAAGCCCCAGGCTGGACAAGCTTTTAGAACAAAATGCCGTTATTAAAGATCGCCTGGCAGTACTCAATAAGCATAAAGCTGAATTGACCCAAATTAGTACATCATCCACCTCAATTGACCCGTATATCCAACAACAAGAAAATCTTATTAAATTTGCGGACCAATTGATTCAGGAAATGGGTGTTGGTTAAACAACTTGGAATAAAAAGGGTTGCTTCAAAGGGATTACTTAAAAGGATTGCTTAATAGCAGCTTTGCAAAAGAGCTGTAATTTATTTCTTACGAAGAACATCAAATCCATCGCCTGAACCTATTTGAGCTTTATTGGTATTCGAAGCTCTATTGGTTTTTATTTTAGGCTTTTTCCCTTTAGCTTTTTTTATTTTTGAACTAGCTAAATCGTTTTTCTTCTTTTTAGTCCCAGCGGCCTTGCCTGATTTTTTTACTGCCTTCGGGCCGGTATACTTAGCTTTTAATCCTTTCAGTACTCTGCGTTCAAAGCGAATTTTTAAATAACGTTCGATGCTAGACATTTGATTCCATTC